>JAOZGF010000193.1 GCA_027491845.1 Thermoproteota archaeon
AAAAATATTTCTTCGCTTGGAGCAACGAAAAAGGAGAACCAAATTGTTTGAGCAATGGGGTTGAGGGAATAAACGTGAAGTAAGATTTTTTGCGTGTTAGGCGGCTTAAGAAAAACATAGCTCTCCAGTTGTTTGAGAATGTTCGAAATACAGTGGATCACCAAGACTGAATAGAAAATAGATATTAAGAAAGCCGCTGCAATGGTAACAAAAGCTTCAAATGGCCTAAGTTTCTTGAGGCCTACTTTGCTCCAATTAAACCTGTGGAAGATAAGGGGGCTAACCATCATGAACAGCCTCATTGACATGTCTGAAGCCCAAAAAAATTTTCCTTTCATAACGAACAAGTAGTAGAAAAAATACCTGAATAACATGACCGTTAAAAACATTGTGGAGATCAGCATGAAATGCTTAGCGTTCAATTCCATTTTTTAACTCCTTGCAAGGATGAAAAAATCGTTTTTACAGAATTCCCTCAACAATATGCTTGCATAACAGCTTTTTTCAAGCCAGAAAGTAAAAAGGATGTTTTTACTGCCTGGAATGTACTTAATCTCCCTGTATTTTAAGCATGTTTTTCGAAGAGAACCCCTCACACTTAGTTTTCTTTCCCTAAACTTAAACATTTCCCTCTCCACATTCTCTCTTTCCAAGACAACAGAGACTATTTCTCCAGCTTCTCCACAGGGTATTTTTGATTTGAAGCCTATTAAAGGAAAAGCTGGTTCACCTGCCTTAACAAGGTCGCCGTCAATGAATTCTTTGAGGCTCAGGCCTCGCCTCATTCTCTCACTTAACATCAGGTTAAAGAGGTAAGACTGCCAGGCGTTAATGCAGAATTTAAGGAACCTGGGCCCCAAGCGATGAACAGATTCTTTTTCACCAACCCCTTTGGACAGGTTTAATATTATTTTTCTCTCCACACTGAAGTTAGGCGGAATTTTCCTAAGCGCTTCCCTGTATTTTCTTTTTTCAGCTTTTTCACGGGCTTCTCTTGTCCTAGGATCCTCTAAGGGATACCTCTTGTAAACAAGTTCATGTATAAACTCTCCGTATTCTCTGTTCACCAAATGCTTACCTAACAAGTGTGTGTTAGGCCTAATAACGCCAAACCTCTGGTAACCAAAATAATTTGGACATCCCAGCTCATTGAGTTGCTTTATGGTTTCACTAATTAGGTCTTCAACCATGTCTTCACAAATTGTTATGTCTCTAACGAAAATCCTGAACCAGTTTCCCTTCAACATCCCTGGTTTAAGTTTTCTTTTCACCCTATACATATCGAGAACCCTTAATTTGTTTTCTTCGATTTTTTCGAGTTCTAGGTCCTTTCTGTATGGAACAGTGAACTTTTGGACAGCAACGGCCCATTTGTCTTTGATTCCTGCTGCACCAATGTTTTTCTTAGGTATGTTTAGTTCTCTAGATAATTTTTCTACGACTTCCTGTGTGGTTACTCCTCTTTTCTCTATTTTCACCAATAAGTGGCTTCCTTCCTGGTCTTCCTCTATCACTGAGTCCTCTTCAACAAAGAAATCTTCCATTTTCTTTTTTATCTTTCCGCCAATGCCTTTCGTGGTTGTGGAGTAAAAATTAATTCCAAGGAACTCCTCCAATTCTATGTTTGTTTTCAAGTACATTTTTCATTCCAACTTGCTTCACAGAGACGAAAACAAAGCTGGTGAGAGTTAATTACTTTTACTCTTGTAAAACCTTTATTTGATCTGTTAACGAGTATCCCTTACTCCCATCACTGTCAATCCATTCGAGAACAAGCTTGTTGGTGTATTTAAACTTGAAGTAATTCTCAGCCAGGTAACTGCACCCAGCATATGTCCCATACCTTGTCACGCCCTCAATCAACTAAACATATCTGTTATTTTGTTTGTTGAGTAGTATGAAGCAATAGTCCCTTTTTCTCCAGTTTCTCCTTTCCCATTCATATGTCACGCCGAGGAAGTTTATTTTAAACGCTGTTAATTCCTCTTTGAAACTTATTCCAGCCTCTTGGTTTATTTTTTCCGCCATCCTATTTGCCTTCGGGCCGCCTATTACTATTAGGTTTGAAGAAATGTCGTTTGCAACCTCTGAATCAAGCCTTCCATCAATGCTTTTTCCGTTTTCAAGAAGAATCTTGGCAATCTTTGACGCTGCAGCTAGATCGCTTTGGAAGCCGGTTGCCTTCTCACCTAAAACATAATAGGAACTATTAAACAGTTTAACCATTCTGCCAAGGGAAACTTCAACTCTTTTTTCTATTACTAAGACTACTTCAGCTATATTATTTGTTTCGTTTTCCTCTGTAATTTTATTCGTGGAGTCAGCGTGAAACTTTAGGTTGTAGGTTCCATAGCCCGGGGGAATCCAGGTGAAGTTAAGGGTTACGAAGGCGTTCCTTTCAATGCTTACTTCAACGTTTTTCATAAGTATGTTGTTGCAGTAAAAGGTTACATCTAAGTCCTTAACGGCTTCTTCTCCGAAGTTTTTCACTATTATTGTGAAGTTCACCTTGTCGTTTGGAGAAGGGTTTTGAGGGTGATACTTCAGTTGGGAGGTGGGGATTGCTATTTCTGCAGGTTTCCTTACGTAAATGGTCTTTGAAAAAACATTGTTCGTTTCGTTTTGTTCAAGGCCTGAATCAGGTTCTTCATTAACAGTAAAGATGAAAGTGTATGTTTCAGGGAGGAGCGGCGTCCATGACTTATGGAAGGTGAAAGTGCCCCCCTTTAACCAAGGGCTCGTTGATTTATCCATGGATGCATTAATCAGCGTCTCAACCTTGTCTAGATATTCAACAACTAATGTGACCCTAATAATGCTAGATGAAATGTTTTTAGGGAAGGAGGAACCATTATTCATTACTTTGAAGGTTATTTCAACTGTCGTCCCAGCTAATGGTTCTGAGTCACTGAAAGAAACATCTGTGATGAGGAGATCTGGGGACTCTTTACACTCTGTCAAGGCTTCAAAGCAAAGAACCGTTGAAATAAGCAGTAGGGCGTACGTGATTGAGAGAAGGGCTTTCAACAGAACCTACCTAAAAAACTTAACCCGTTCATCCATACATTGTTAAATTACCTTCTTCTGTGTTTTTCAATTTTCGCTTTCACCTTACTTTAACTTTTAAAGGCGATGGCAAGGAATTTAGCTGTAACCAACAATTTACTTGAACAAATTACAGAATGATTCTTACATGTTCAATAGGTGGAAAAACTAGGTTTTTATCTGACAAATCAGTTTAAGGCGAGACATGTAAAATCGGGCGTATACGATGATCGATAAACTTTTTAAGCCTAAAACTGTGGCCGTCGTGGGTGCTTCAAGGAACAGGGAGAAAATAGGGAACATAATATTCCGAAATGTTTTACGTTCAGGGTTTAAAGGAAAGGTTTTTCCAATTAACCCTCATGCAAAGAAAATCAACGGAGTAATGGCTTATCCCTCCCTTTCCAGCTGTCCTGAAGAGCCTGACCTCGTGGTTATCGCTGTACCAAGTGAATTTGTCCCAAACGTGATGGAGGAAGCGGGAGAATTAGGTGTGAAGGCTGCTATCGTAATATCCGCAGGCTTCAAGGAGACTGGTGGAAAGGGGGTTATTTTGGAAAAAGAAGTGGTTGACATTGCCAAGAGGTCTGGAATAAGGTTCCTAGGTCCCAACTGCTTCGGCGTAATTGACACTTGGAACAACTTGAACACAACTTTTTCAGTCTCCTTTCCACCGAGGGGATACATATCCTTCATATCCCAGAGCGGAGCCCTTTGCATAGCTATCCTAAACATGGCTTTAAAGGAAAACATTGGTTTTTCAAAATTCATTAACCTAGGCAATAAAGCAGACATAGATGAAACTGACTTGTTAGAATACCTGGCTGAAGATCGCAGGACGAGGGTGATCACTCTGTACATGGAAGACGTGAGGGATGGGAGAAAATTCATTGAGAAAGCCAGAGAAACCGTTCAAAGGAAGCCTATCATAGCTATTAAGTCTGGAAGAACAATGGAGGGAGGGAAAGCCGTTTCGTCCCATACTGGAAGCCTCGCTGGTTCAGACAACGCTTATGATGCCG
>JAOZGF010000209.1 GCA_027491845.1 Thermoproteota archaeon
GCGGAGGGTTCCTGAAGTCATAGATGCATGGTATGACTCTGGTTCAGCTTCCTTTGCACAACACCATTACCCTTATGAAAACCAGGAGGACTTCAAGCAACAGTTTCCAGCTGATTTCATAACCGAGGCAGTTGATCAAACCCGCGGATGGTTCTACTCCTTACATGCCATTTCAACCTTGCTGTTCAACACAATATGTTACAGGAACTGTGTTGTGCTGGGATTAATACTGGATGAAAGAGGGGAAAAAATGAGTAAAAGCAAGGGGAACGTTATAGATCCATGGACCATAATAAACAAGTATGGCGCGGAAGCCCTTAGATGGTATTTGCTCTCATCCCATGCACCATGGGAGCCGTTACCTTTCATGGAGAAACAAGTGGAACACTGCCTTAGAAGGTTCCTCACAACCCTTTGGAACACCTATGTTTTCCTAACATATTACTCAAACCTCTATGATTTCAACCCTTTAAAACACAGGTTAGACATGAACGAACTCAGCCAAATTGACAGGTGGCTTATGTCTCGACTGAACAGCGTCATCCTAGAAGTCGAGGAAGCGCTTAAGGAGTACAGGTTCGACAAGGCTACGAGAACCCTTGATTACTTCATAGTGGAAGAAATAAGTAATTGGTACGTGAGGCTTTCAAGGAGAAGGATAATGAGGCCTGAAATACCTGGAGACAGGGAAAACGCGCTGTCAACACTGTACCATGCCCTTGAAACAACTGTTAAGCTTCTTGCACCATTTATACCCTTCATAACAGACGAAATTTACAGGAACTTAACACATAACCTTAACCCGCAGGCGCCTGAAAGCGTTCACTTAACAGATTACCCAAAAATCCAAGTTAACTTAATAGACAGAGAACTAGAAAGGAAAATTGAGATAATAAGGAAAATCGTTGAATTAGGTAGGTCGGCCAGGGAAAAAGCCAAAATAAGGATTAGGCAGCCTCTACAGGAACTATGTGTGATTTGTGAAAAGGATGTTTTCAGGCAAGTCCAAGACCTTTTGGACCTTGTAAAGGAAGAAGTTAACGTGAAAAAAATCAGGTGGTCCGACAGGATAGAGGACTTCGTTGAGGTATCTGTGAAACCAAACTTTGAAAGCCTGGGCCCACGCTATAAAGAAAAAACGTCAAGAATAGCCTCAGCGATTTCAAGCTTAAAGCTAAGCCAAATTAAAAAATTGAAGGAAAAAGGGAAAATAGAAATAGGAATAGATTCAGAAGCCTTCGAGATAGGGATTGAGGACGTCTCCATGGAAATCAGAGGTAAAGGAAGCTACGCTGTCGCTGAAGGCAAAAACATTGTTGTGGCCTTACAAACCCAATTGACCCATGAACTCCTCATGGAAGGATACGCCAGAGACATTGTAAGGATCATTCAAGAAACAAGGAAGAAAATGGGTTTAAGGAGGGGGATAGAAAGGATAAGGGTGTATTTTGAAGGCGATGAAACACTCTGCAACACAATTGAAGAATTTAAGCAAAGAATAAAGGAGGAAACACAGGCAATAGAAATAAAAAAGGGGAGGCTGGGGGAAGGATATTCAAAAACATGGAAGGTGGGGGACAAGAAACTTTACGTGGAAGTAATGAAAGTAGAATAAAATGAGAAAAGTAAGTGGGCTTTAAGGGAACCTAAATTGAACGGATTAAGTATTGCGCAATTAACCGGGACACTGGTTCTAATAGTATCCACGGTTTCAACTTTTCTTTCCTTTCTTTCAATGAATTTGGAGGCGTATTACTCGGTTAAAGCGTCTCTTTTAAGGTCTCCATGGTTTTTGAGCCTAATTATCCTGTTGTTCATCCTTCTTTTGAATGCGTCAGCGCAGTACGTTGCCATTATAGCGTTCGTTACGGTGTTAGCCGCCTTAAACCTACTGGTTTTCTGGATCAGAGGACTAACAAGAACTAAACAAACAGTATGGCGGGTTGCCTCCTTAATTGAAGGATTAAAGTATCCGTTCAGCCTGAACCTAGCGTTCTTAGTTATTAGTTTTTCAAAAGCCTTCCTGTCAATGGACTTGCCTGGACAAAACATTTTTTTTCAGCTTGCATTCTTTGTTAATGGGGGTTTAAACGGGATAATATTTCTAAAGACCTCTGTGTCTACCATTACAAGAGAAAACTTTAAGCCAACTCTCTTAATTGAAGATGAAGAGGGGATTGTGGTTAGGGAGGATGGCTGGATCATGCTATGTGCAATTCTACATTTGGCTATAGCCTACAGCGTAGTTGCCCTCCTCGGCGTTGAAAACCTAACAACTTACTTTCACCTAGTGAAGGAAAAACTGTGGGAGTTTATAAACCTCTAGGTCCTCTTAAAGCATTAGGGGTTCTTAAAATGGAAATAGAGTTTAAAGCGACTTTGGTAGGTAAAAGCTTTGTTTCATCCCCACTGGGAGAAAAAGGGATAAAAATTGAACTGGCGGAAACAAAGTCAATGCCTCCACCTGTCTTCATGTCCAAGGAAAAAGATGAGCTAGCGCAACAAGTTCTACCTATAATGCAGCAGGTTATAGAGGCGATGCCATTCATTTCAAAGGCAAAAATAGAAATAAAGAGACTTACACTTTGGCTAACAGAGCAGGAATGGGAGCAACTTTACCCTAAACCCGAACTAGGTGACGAGATAACCGTGAAGATTAGCGCCAAAAAAATTGAAATTAACCCTGAATAATGTCTCCTCTAACGGTGGAACAATTGATAGAGATAAATGGAGCCGCTAAGTCAGGGACAGGCATAATACTTAGGAATTCAATAGCCCTCAGCTGCATACTTAAGGAAGAACTGCACATTTACAATATAAGGAAGAAAAGGGAAAAAGGGGGATTGCAGCCTCAACACCTGGCGGCAGTAAAGGCTGCAGCGCAACTCACTGAAGCAGAAGTATCAGGATTATATTTAGGCAGCGACGAGCTATGGTTTAAACCCCTAAAAAACAAAGGAAAAGAAATAAACGTGAAGATAGGGACTTCAGGGAGCATTGCACTCGTTTTCCTCATGCTCCTGCCA
>JAOZGF010000225.1 GCA_027491845.1 Thermoproteota archaeon
AAACATAAGCGGCCACATTAAAGCAACATAATCAACTTAAGCAACTTAGCAACCTAACAAACCAAAACATTCATGAAAAACACTAAATAACTAACACAAAACTAAAAAATAACTAAAAAAATTTAAAGCAGTAAGGGGAAGAAAAACTAAAAAAAGTCTCCCAAAAAATTGGTTGGATGAAGCGAAATTGTTCCTTCAAATACCCACCACCCAAAAAATATATGAACTAATCTCCTTCATCCTACCCATAATAGCGCTGGCGTTCCTGGTGGTGTTCCTCTCACAAGTAATAGGGTGGTTCACAAGGGACAAAGTAATAAAACTCTTTAACACAAACCACGTGGCAGTGCTAATGAAAGACCAAGACAAAGACGGGATAAACGAGGCATACTTCGGAACACTAAGCGTACCTCCAAACTCAGGGGGAGGATTCGAAATATTCTTCGAAATAAATGGAATAATAAACCCTGAAAGACTCCTAACATACCTGAAAAAATCATACGAAGACACTGGAGACAAAAAATACCTTGAAAAAGCAGAAAAACTCCTAAAGACATTCAAACAAAAGAAAATGATAAAGGAAAACACAAGCCTAAACCAAATAACCGAAAACCCATTCACAAAACCGTCCCAAGCATCAAAAAAAGTAAGGCCCGAAGACATCAAAGACATATATGCAATAATAAGGTTCACTGAAAAACTAAGCGAAAAAGAAAGGGAGGAAAGGAAGAAAGACCTAATAAAGGCATTCCACCCACCCCTCCACAAAACAATCCAAAGAAAAACATACAACGCACTGGGATACGTGAAGGACAAAATAAGTCAAACGCTGACACTGGCCACGTCAACAATAACAACCTACCTGCCAACAGACATGAAGAAAAAAGTTGAGGAATACCAGAAAGAAGCTGTTTCAAAAATGGGCACCCACTACGACCCACTGCTTGAAAACAGCATAGGAAGGCTTGTTACAATCCAAGTTGAAGACGTGGACGGAATAACAAACCTATACCAAGGAGTGCTGAGAGAGTACTCGCCAAACTACATAGCAATATACAACGTAGACTACAGGATAAAAGAAACAGCAGCCTACAAGGAAAAACAAATACTGGACGGCTACCCAAAAGAAAAACTAGACTTCAAAGGATGGAAACTAAACGAAAAACCCCACATAAAAATAGTGCAAGTCACGAAAGGAGAAAACATAGTCATGAAAATAAAAAACACATCCGAAAAACCAATACACATAACAAAGATAAGAGTAGGGGGAAAAGAAGAAAAAATAGAAAAAACACTTAAGGAAAAACAGGAAACAACAATCCAAATAAGGGAAGGCCAAGGAAAAGGAGAAACAGAAACACAAATAGAATACGAAATAACAAAGAAAGCAGACATAATATGGCCTAGGGCGAAGGCAAGGGTCACAGGGTTAAGTGAACCACTTGAAAACACGATCTCAAAAATAATCCCCTAAGGAGGAAGAAAAATGGTTATAGCTGAAGTAACAGTTATACCCATAGGGGAAGGGACAAGTCTAAGTAAACACATAGCTAAAACAATAAGGGAAATCGAAAAAACAAAAATTAAACACAGGGTCACGCCAACGTCAACCATAATGGAGGGAAGCCTGGGAGAAGTGTTAAGGGCAATTGAAAAAGCGCACACGGCCCCGTTCAAGACAGGGGCAAAAAGAGTGATAACAATAGTGAAAATAGATGAAAGGAAAGACAAAAAAGCAACAATCGAACAAAAAATGGAGAGCCTGAAGAAGGCGCTTAAAGAAATCGAAAAAACAAGAACTAAAAACAAAGAAAAAAGATAGCTCACAAGTTAAAAAAGAGAGGAAGATCCCTAAGAAAACTTAACTTCTTACCAGTTGTGTTCAACACTTATTCCAGTTAAACCTGAACAACGTTGCCACCGCCTACTTCAATCACTTTAAAAGACAAGTGTCCCTACGGTCAAATAAAGACACGTTGCATTTTTCCACGCAACCTAACACCTTAAACAACCAATACTCTCTGAACCCACAGGCAATGTAGGATTGTAGGTAACAATGGCATCCTACAACTCCTTTTTTAATGGGTTTA
>JAOZGF010000226.1 GCA_027491845.1 Thermoproteota archaeon
ATCGAAGGCGTAAGACAACAAGTTCCAACTCCCTGTTTTCACAGCCCTCCTAATGTATAAGTCAGCCATGGAAAGCCTGTCAAAGGATTTATCTATCTCGCCAATGTCCTTATACGCCACTGGGACGTTCTCAGCTATCCATGCAAGAAGGAAATTGTAGTCAAGGCTCAAGGTGGTTAGGATTGATCTAGAAGCTAAACAATTCTCTGAAGTAAATATTTTCCTTAGAACCTCGAATATTGTCACTTGTCTGTCCCTTTCAAATTGTAAGGTGAACTCAGGAAGCTTAGAATGGGAGTAAAGATCATTTATAGCTGCTCTCAAGTCCCCTCTTGCATTCACAGCTATTTTCCTTATCTCCTCAGAGGGAATGTTCAAGTTCTCCTGATAAACAATCCTCTTTAGAACTTTCTCCACAGCCCTCCAATTAAGTCTCCTGAAACCAATTAAGTGACATTTCTCCCTTAAACGAGAAATCTTCCTTACAAACGGATCGTTCGCCGTCATGACAAGGGGGAACCTTGTTTTTTTCATTATTTTAAAAATTTCCTCAATCGCTCCATAGTCTGTTTTATATAGGCCGTCAACTTCGTCAAGCAAGAGAATCTTTCCCTTGCTACCGAAGAGTGAGGCTGTTTCACATGCTGAACCAATAACTTTCTCAATGTTTTCCTTGTTCCTCATGTCGGAGGCATTCATTTCTATTACTTCAAAGCCTAGATCGTTTGCAACCGCGTATACAAGGCTTGTTTTACCTGACCCTGCAGGCCCATGACGTAAGGCTGGTTTTCTTGTTTTCCCCTAAAAAAAAAGTTTAAGCCATTCCTTGAAAGACTCCACAGCCCTCTTTTGATCTGCAAGATCCTTTAGGGTTTTAGGCCTGTACTTTTCAACCCATAGTTCTTCCAATTTTTTCCCTCTCACTGTTAAATGAGGCCCATTAAGGAGAACTTTGCAAGTAACGCGCTCAACTGAATGTCAGGGTTTCCTCCCTCAGCAACCCTGAAAGCTATTTCCCCAGTGTACATGAGCAAGTTAACCTTTTTTTCTTCATCTATCTCCATGTTAAAAATTTCCCTGTGTATTTGATCTATTAAGGCGTCGCCTGAAATCCCGTACTTTAACGTTAATTCTCTCAATATATTTCTAGCCTCAGAAAACTTTCCTTCCAATGACATTTTAATCATGTCCTTTATGAGTTCAGGGTGAGCCCTACCTGCGATTTGATAGACCAGTTCCGAGTCAATTTTTTCATCTGTTATGGATGCTGCCTGTAGGAGATTTATCGCCCTCCTTAGGTCTCCTTGGGAGGAATAAATGATAGCCTCCAACCCGTCTTCCTCCAGCTTAACACCTTCCTTTTCAGCTATGAATGAAATCCTTTTCCTTATGTCTTCATCTGTTATGGGTGAAAAATGAAAAATAGCGCACCTTGACTGGATTGGTTCAATTATCTTTGAGGAGTAATTGCAAATCAAGATAAACCTGCATAGCTTGGAATATTTCTCCATGGTTCTCCTTAAAGCATGTTGCGCGTCTGAAGTTAGGTTGTCTGCCTCATCCAAACAAATGATTTTAAACATGCCCGGGCCAAGTGCAGACGTCCTCGCGAAATCTTTGACCTTTGTTCTTATGACGTCGATCCCCCTTTCATCCGATGCATTCATTTCCAGAAAGTTTTCACTTACGAGTGATTGCCCGAAAAGGTCTATCGCTAAACAAAGTGCTGCAGTCGTCTTTCCTGTTCCAGCAGGACCTGAAAAGAGCAGGTGAGGCAAAGTTCTTTTCCTGACAAAGGCTTTCAGCCTTTCCACAATGTTTTTCTGCCCAACAACTTCGTCAAGCGTCTTTGGACGGTATTTCTCAGTCCATATTTCAAGTTCTTCACTCATTCAAGACCACGGAAAACTTTATTTTACCAATCATTCCATTTAGAAAAACAATGGTTGAAACTATTTTTAACGTTTTTTAATGTTTTTAAATTCCTAGAGGATGTATGTATTGGAAAAGAGGGTTCTAGACCTCCTCTACCTTACAGAAAAAATTAGGGCAAAAATATTGAAGCCACTGACAATAATGGATGCGGAAACAAGTGAAGCCAAACCCTATGAGGAAGGGGAAATCGTTACACTGTTTGTTTGGCAGGCTGAAGCCCTCAAAGAGAAGGGCTACGTTGAACCCATAATCGATGTTTCCCCTGAAACCCTTATCAAGTTCATTTACCATGAAAAAAGCAGGACGGGTTTGTTTGAATTACCTGAAAACTTCTTCATAAAGCTTAAACTCTTCTTAAAGAACCATAAAGACAGGGATCAAAGGATCAAAATGGCTCAATATGCTGAAGACCTCGTTTCACTTAGACTGCAGAAGATAACCCTCATAGCTTTGAAGAAGGCTGACGAGGAAACGAGCAAAATGACATATGAAGAAAGAATACTTTACAACATCCTCAAAAGAGAAATAGATGACTGGAGAAAAGGGTTGTTGGGTGCAACTTGATGAGCGGCCAAAATGGGGTTGAGAAATTCATAGAATTCTTTAGAACATACAAAAAAGACGGGGAAAAAAGGTATTGGAACGA
>JAOZGF010000240.1 GCA_027491845.1 Thermoproteota archaeon
GCGGTTAAGCACGTAGTCGGCTATCTCCTCATAATTTCCTCTAAGCTTTCGTTTAGCAAATATGTTTGCAATCTTGATGGCTGCCCCGGCAATATGTGGATTCGAGACACATGAACCAACATTTAACAATCCTCCAGCATCAAAGTATCCCGGGAACAATTCATAGGGAGTTTTTCCTTCTTCATCTTTGTAGGTGCCTGCAGACATGGCTGCACATCCAGAAGTAACTACGATGTAGCGTCTTTTCGCGAACTCCATAGCCAGTTCAGCTATTTCTCTTCCACCTTTCGGATAGTTTGCACATCCTACGAAAGCGATTACTCCAGGAATTTCACCTAGAACTATGGGGCCTCCAACTTCACGAATTTCTATGTCTTGAATAGCTCCTCTTCCAGTTCTAACTTTGAACGTCTCACTTTTCATTTTCTTTTCAGCTGCTTTTACTATAAAGCTGTGAATCGGCAGATTTTCTGGGCATGCATGCTCACATCTTATGCAGCCTATACAATCATCATAAATTTCGTTCAGTTGATCTAAGTTTCCTTCAGCAGCCATTTTCATGGCTTCGGGAATCGGCAAGTTGTTTGGGCATGCCCTTGTGCATTGATAACATTGTCTACAGCGTTTTGCTCCCTCGATGACTTCGCTGTCATCTGGTATCACTTTAAATTTCTTTCTTTTAGGAGCAACTTTTAAGGCAACGTTAACAGCGACTTCACCGACTTTTTCTGGGTCAAGAATAAATACGCCTGAAACCTTTCCGCTGACTAGATCCTCAACTATTTTTTCTGGGTCGTCATGCGTTCTATCTTCAAGACCTTGACAGTTCTTTTCACTAGCAGCTATTAAAGGCGCCTTAACTTTTTCAGCTTCCAAAAGTATGTCTGTTCGAATACACTGCTCATCAACAACCACGACGTCTGGAACTCCGCTTCTGACGAAACGAAGCTGCCAAGAAATCGGCCCAACAATTTTCGCTTTAGGACTATACCTTGTAACATCATGCGCTGTACAACATAATCCGCAAACCTCAATTTCACCTTGTAAACCCTTGTCTGTTAAATAGTCTACAATGCCTATTGCAGGTGGAACGTTATGGCCTATACATAAAATGACAGGTTTGTTTATGTCTACAACTCCAAAACCCAAGTCTACAAGCGGAGCTTCAGGATCAGCCTTTGGAAAACCGTAAGCTGAAATTTGCGCTAAATCTGCAACTTCCATCCCAACCTGGTCTATCATCCCCGCATGGAAAACCTTAGATTCGAAGTCAAGATTATTTCCTTCTTGGCCAGTATGAGTTACTGAAAGCAAATGTGTAAGTTGTTTTTCAAGATAGTCAAGAACCACTTCAAGATCCCCTAGCCTTCTGGGCCTTATCCCACATACCAGACGGGTTACAGGAGCCTCAACGTCAACGTTGACGCCGCCAACATCTACGGGGTGGTTACGCCCGAACGTTTCAATTAAGTGTTCAACTAAGTGTCTTGCATGACCAATGTGAGTTGCTGCTCCTATGCAACATGCTAAGAGAACTATTCTTGATTGTTGAGCCGACATGTTAAGACCGCATGCTCCTCGTTTGTTACCTGTTAAATCACATTTTCCAAACGTGCACAGACAACAGAGGTCGCAGAAAGGCATATAGAACGGTTTATATTTCTTAAGTAAGGTCATATCCCAGTTTCGAAGGTCAACTAACCCCGGAAACGGGGTTGGACCAACAGGTTCTTCCCATTCTTCACCGACTATTTTGCCTACAGAAATTTCAAGATCCTTGACAACGGCGATGTCCGACTTCAATTCTTTCATTTTTATATGAAATGATCCTTTAGACAATTATCGCGCACAACCTTTAAGCATGTTTTGAAGCAAAAATAATCTTAAAACACTATTTAATCTTTCTGCGATAAAGTTCTATATGGTCTTTCTATTTGCGTGTATACCAAGGAAACCTTATTGAAATTGAAAAATAAGTTAAACATGAAAATTCATAATCCTAGGCAAAGCAGCGCTTTTAGCGGGAAAATGAAAGAACTAAGCCGAATAGCAAGTGCTAGTCAATCCAAGAAATTTTCAGATATGCCAATGTTCTAGTAAGGAAAATGGCAACAATAATAACCGCCCTTTCCCCATATATTTTACGGGAATGAAAGTGCTGATTAACTCCCAAGTTTCGGCGAATCGGGAATTGGAACACAGCCGAAAATGTCAAAGGAGAAAAGTAAATTGAAAAGCAGCAAAGTTTTCATTTGCCTATTCTTAGTGTGGTTTTGCTTTCAGAGCTTTACCTTGGCATCCTATGCTTCAACTGAACAAAAGGAAACAATGTATATCACGGTCTTTTTCACTACTCCTCCAGAAGAGTTAGACCTTGTAAAAAACGTGCACTTGATCTTTGAAAACCCAACGATTGTTCCACCAGTAAATACAAGCTTAGAAGCTTTCAACAAAGGGTTTGTTGAAATGGAATATGCCCTTGCACCTAAAGTGGATAAGTTTTTCTTAT
>JAOZGF010000242.1 GCA_027491845.1 Thermoproteota archaeon
CTTCCACCACTTCTTCTCTTCTTTGGCAATATTCACACCATCCATAAGAATTCATTTTTCGCTCTTAAATCTTTGGTTTTTCGCTAGAGAAATTTGCATGGAGTCAATGGGAAAGGCAAGTGTTCAAGGAAGCTAGCTATCTTAACAGCATTCCAAAGGGTCCTATAGTTAAAAAATAATTTCTCCCTTGATAAAAGGCTTTTTGCCGCAATCCTTGCTGTGTTTGTTATAAACCTTGTTTGTTGTATGAGCTTGAAGGTTAAAAGTCTTTGGGGAGAGTCAAGATAAATGGGTGTGGGGTGTCCCGCCGTGACGTCGTCTAGTTTTAGGTTAAGCTTATTATTCAATTTTTCGATCAGGAGTACTCCATATATTTTTGTCCTAGATGGAATATTGTTTCCGTAGACTAGTATGTCCAGGTCTGACTTGCCTGAAACCCATTTGTCTGTTTCCTCAGTCGATCCAAAATAATGGACTTCATGGATTCCCTTCATTTTAAGCATTTTTTCCCTATACTCCAGTTTAAAGGCCTCTATTTTTTCCTTGTCGTTCATTTCCTTAATTTTCCCCCTCCCGACAGTGCAACCCTTAGAGCTTGCCTAATACGATTTACCTATGTAAATTATTTTTTCAGCTTCTTTTTGACAGTTAAAGCAGTTTTCAGCTGGAGGTTCCACGTTTAAGGGTGTTCCAAGGACGTTGAAACCTGTTTCATTTTCAATTTCCTTAATGCAACTGTTTTTCCCGCACCATGGCGCCATCGCAATTTTTCCTTCTTCAACTGTTTTTATTACCTCTCTCAATGTCCTTGTTAGCCTTATTTTTTCCCTCATTTTTCCCCAGGCCCTCTCCTTAAGGTTCAAATGTATTTCTTTCTCCAGTTTTTTTAGTTCTCCAATTATTTCTCCTCGCTTGACACTCCTCCTTTCCAGTTTATCCCTCCTGAAAACAGTCACCTCGCTTTTTTCAACCTCTCTTTCCCCTATCTCTACCCTTATCGGGACCCCTCTTAGTTCCCACTTGTAGTATTTGCTTCCAGGTGTTTCGTCTTCTGCGTTGTCTAGCTTTACTCTAAACCCATTATCTTTCAGGAGTGAAAAGACTTCCTTGCAGTAACCCATAACCTTCTCCCTGTTCTCCTTCGTGTATATTGGTATTATCACCGCTTGGATCGGTGCTATGTTAGGCGGGAGTGTTAGGCCTCTTTCGTCCGCATGGATCGCTATTAAGGCTGCTATGGGCCTTCCAGATATCCCGTAACAGGTTTGGTAAACATATTTCTGTTGTCCGTTCACGTCTTCATATTTTATTTCGAAGGGTTTGGAGAACGTTTGACCTAAGTAGTGGATTGTCCCTATTTGCAGCCTTTTTCCGTTCGGCATTATTGTGTCGAAGGCTATGGAGTATTCCGCCCCAGCGAACTTGTCCCATTCAGGTCTCTTGAGTATGAGGTAGGGTAGGGCTAGTTTGTCGAAAAACTTCGAATATATTTGTACTGCTTCTTCCACCTGTTTTTCTGCTTCTTCCTTTGTTGCATGGGCTGTGTGCGCTTCTTTGAACGACATAACTTCTCTTACTCTTATTATGGGCCTCGTTGTTTTTGTTTCGTACCTGAACACATTTACAACCTGGTATATCTTCACTGGCAGGTCTCTGTGCGACCTTATCCATAGCGAGAACATGGGGTAAATGGCTGTTTCACTGGTTGGTCTTAAAGCGTACTTTACTTTTAAGTCGTTTAACCCTCCCCTTGTCACCCAATACACTTCCTCCTCAAACTTTGCAATGTGTTCTGATTCTTTCTGCAACATGTTTTCAGGTATGAGTAAGGGGAACAATGTTTCACTGTGACCTGTTTCGTTTAATAGCTCTCTCAGTATCTTTAAGGTTAGTTCGCGGAGTTTAAAGCCATATGGAAGCCACACACCGCATCCTTTCACAGGGTACCTGTAATCATATATTTCAGCTGTTTGAAGGATTTCTGTGAACCAGTCCATGAATTTTTTTTCTTTTGAGGTTTCCTTTGCGGTTTCTTTCATGATTCCCTACCTCTGTGCCGGCTTGTTGTTTTAGTTATTTTCTTTCTTCCAGTTCTATTTTTTCGCCGCAGGCAGGGCAATGTACATGTGTTCTTCTCTTTCTTGGGTTTACCCTGAAAATTGTGTTGCAGTTCGGGTTTTTACATTCAATTTTAACGAGTTCGCTTTTCGACCTTACCTTGACTTCCCTTGTCATTTATGTTTCAACTCTCCTCATGGATTCTCCATATTTCGTCTTGGACGTATTGCAGTTTTTCTTGGGAACCATTCAATCTTACGATTTTTCTTCCCTTATAAAGGTTGGTTATTTCACCTATTACGCTTGCCTTGACCTTGTTTTTTTCAAGTAATTTAACTATTTTTCCAGCTTTCTCAGGTCTAATTGTTGCTAGGAGGCAACCTGAACTTATTAGTTTTAATGGGTCTATTTTTAAGGTTTCACAAATTTTTTTCGTTTCTTCTGTTACATTTATTTTTTCCTCGTAAATTATTGCTCCCTTCCCTGATGCTTCACATATTTCCCAGACTCCGTTTATTATTCCTCCCTCGGTTGGATCATGCATTGCAGTGACGCCTTCTTCTGCGGCTAGGAGCATTGCTTCTTTAAGCACACTTATTTTTTCCATGAGTTTTTCAGCTTTCCCTATTAATTGGTTGTCTAACTTTTTAGAAAGTCTTTTTTTAAGGGATGAAGCGATTATTGCTGTTCCTTCTATGCCCGCTGATTTTGTCATTATAATTAGGTCTCCCTCATTACTCGTTGAGGAGGAAAAAGGTTTTCTCTTTATTTCACCTATCATTGTGCCGATTATCACTGGTTTCTTTACAATTCTTGTTCTTTCAGTGTGTCCGCCAACTATGTTTACTTTTATTTCTTCAGCTGCCCTGCCTGCTTCCTTCATTATCTCTCTTATTTTGTTCCCTGTAGTTTTTAAGGGAACCAGTAGGTTTATCACCGCCCATAGGGGCTTTGCGCCTGAAACAGCTATGTCATTGGCGTTAACGTGTATGCAGAGCCACCCTATTTTTTCGTCCGCCCCTGTAATTGGATCTGAAGATATTGCTATGTAGTTTGAAGTTGTCTTTATTACGGCTGCATCTTCCCCTATTCTGGGGGGGATTATTAGGTTGCGGTGGTGTCGGCAGTAGGGGAAAACATTTTTCTCAAGTGTTTCAGGCGATACTTTTCCTATCTTCTGTTTCATTTTTTTTCTCCGCAAGTATTGTAGGACATCCTCATTTTTATGGGTGAAACTTTATAGGTGAAACAACATTTTTTAGGCACCCACCAAACCTTTAACTTTATAGGGTTTTTGATGAACATGCTGGCTTCTTAACTTTGGAATATGATCGTGATTGGAAATGGGTTTTGAGTTAGAGGTTGAAATTTTCCCTGGGGTCTTTTTGAATGGTTTAGGTGGCCTCTACATTAGTAAGCGTAAGTGTTTGGTGATTGCGGATTTACATTTAGGTTTGGAGCAAGCTTTAGCTGTTAAAGGGATAAGATTCCCCTTTTTCCAGCTGAAACACATTAAGAGAAGGGTTGAGTTGCTGCTTGAAACCTACAGGCCTGAAGTTTTCATAGTTAATGGAGATCTTAAACATGATTTCGGGAGAATTAATTTTCAGGAGGTCAAGGAGGTAAGTGAGTTCCTCAACTTTTCTTGTCCTTCTGTTAGAGAGTTTGTTTTGGTTAGGGGGAATCACGACAATTTTCTTTGGAGGTCGATGTTTCCTGAAAACATGGTTTTCACCGACAGGTATTCTTTAGGCAACTTCACTTTTGTCCACGGCCATAAGAAAGAGAAACCCTCTTCTGAGTACATTGTATTAGGGCATGAACATCCTTCGGTCAAGTTTTCAGATGAGTTTGGAGGTTCGGTGAAAATGCCTTGTTTCTTGGTTGGCGAAGTTTCATCTTCAAGGATTATTGTTCTACCTGCTTTTTCTCCATTATCTTCAGGGACGAATGTTTCCATGACTAGTAAGGAAAATTTTCTTTCTCCACTATTGAGGGAGTTTGGAGTTGAAGACTTCAAGGTTTACGGTGTTGACGGTGACTGCGTTTATTATTTAAACCTTGTAAGGTACTTGAAGCGTTCTCCCATGTTGATTTAGCATGGGAGGCAAGAAAGGATAGGAATGGTGTGGTGTTTTTAAACGGATGGTGTTTTA
>JAOZGF010000245.1 GCA_027491845.1 Thermoproteota archaeon
GTAACTTGGGTTGAAGCCCTTCAAATCCTCCTTGAAAAACTTTTAAAAAACTCCTCCTGTGAAAACAACCCCTCAAAAACAATAATATTCGACATAAGGCTGCCTAGATTCATAGAAGCTGTTTTAGTGGGAGCAAATCTCTCCATAGCTGGAGCACATATGCAGGCATTGTTCCGAAACCCTCTTGTAGGGCCTTACATACTGGGTGTTGCGTCAGGCGCGATGTTCGGAGCAGCTCTAACTTTAACTTTGTCAGTTCCTTTTTCTCTCGTTTTTCTTCCTTTGTCCGCGTTCATAGGTGCCTTAATTGCCTTCATGTTAACTTTACTCCTAGCCAAAGCAGCTGGAGAAACAACAATAAACATGGTTCTCTCAGGAATTGTGATTGGCACGGCTTTTTCAGCAGCAGTCACTTTAATTCTTTTCTTAAACACGGAAAAAACCCATGGACTTTTGCTTTGGATGCTTGGAAGCTTGGCCTTGTCTTCTTGGAAAGAAGTATTCATGATTTTCCCAGTCTTCGCGTTCGGAGTGATTGTTTCGTTGGCCAGAGGCAGGGATTTCAATTGCGTTTTACTAGGAGAAGAACAGGCCGTTCAGTTAGGCATTAACATAAAAAGGTTTAAAGCAGAAATCTTGATCGTTTCATCGCTTTTAACAGCCGTTTCAGTCGCATTTGCAGGCGTAATAGGCTTCGTTGGTTTAATGTCTCCGCATATAGCTAGGATGCTTGTTGGAGGAGACCACCGTTTATTGATTCCTTCAACCACAATACTAGGGTCAATTATTCTTGCATCAGCTGATTTAGCAGCTAAATCTTTAGTTAAACCGCTTGAACTCCCTGTTGGTGCCCTTACAACGGCTTTAGGTGTTCCATTCTTCATTTATTTACTTTTAAAAAAGGGAAGAGGATATGTTGTCTGAAATAAGGCTTATAGTGGAAGACCTCTCCTTTGCATACGACTCCGTCAAAGCTTTGGAAAACATCAGTTTTAAAGTTGAAAAAGGAGAGTTCTTAGGAATCCTGGGCCCAAATGGCTCGGGCAAAACAACCCTGCTCCGCTGCCTGTCAAAGGTGTTGGGCCCTAAAAAAGGAACCGTGTTACTTGAAGGAAAAGACATAAGCCTCATATCCTTAAAAACACTTGCAAGCTTAATTGCATCCGTTCCCTCAACACTACCCACCCAGTTTAATTTAAACGTCATAGATGTTGTTCTAATAGGAAGACACCCTCACTCTAACGGGTTCAGGTACTGGGAAACAGATGAAGACGTTAAAGTAGCCTTAGAAAAAATGAAGCTCCTTAGCATAAATCATTTATCACAAAGAAAGCTTTGGATGTTAAGCGATGGTGAAAGACAAAAAGTCTTGATCGCTAAGGCCCTTGCACAAGAACCAAAGCTTCTTCTTGTAGATGAACCTACAAGTCACCTTGACATTAAACATCAAATTGAAATAATGAAGCTCTTGAGAACATTAACCAGGAAAAAGGTAACGATAATAGCTGCAATGCACGACCTAAATCTTGCCGCCTGGTTTTGCGACAAATTACTCTTGCTTAAAGAAGGAAAAATCTACGCTGCAGGAGAACCTCAAGAAGTCTTGAAGCCTAAATTAATTGAATCTGTTTACGGTGTGAAAACCACAATCGTAAACATTGATTCCGGGAAAATCTTAGTTATCCCTGACTAAGGTGAACATTGTTGAACTTGCTGGAAAAGAAAAAAACAATTATGTTAAGCAGGAGCATTATTTTTACAGCTTTAAGCATCGCTTGCTCCTTCATAAAAGTCCCTAGCCCTATCGGAACAATTGCATTAGACTCGTTCCCCGGATATTTCTCTTCCCTGGCCTTCGGTTACATGGAGGGCGCTGCAGTCATTAGTTTAGGACACATCGCCACTTCAGCTAACTCAGGTTTTCCGCTGGGATTCCTCCACATTTTAATCGCCTTATTCATGATCCTTCCTTCTCTCCTGCTAAGAGCAAGCTATGTACTTTTCCCTGTTAAATCCTGCGGTTTAAATCTAGTGGTAGGAGTCATCGCTGCAGCAACCTTAAACGGATTAGGCGGCTTTGTTTTTTCTCCTTTCCTCGGCATGGGCTTCGCCCTTACTTTAACCCCGTATCTCATGGCTGCATCCTATCTCAACGTTATTCTGGCTTCAGCCATTTTTAAAGTCGCTAAAAGAGGCGGAAGCTATGAATCCTGACATAGTGGTGATTGGAGACTTAGTCACTGATTTACTGTTATTCTTACCCATGAAACCTAGGCCTGAATCTGTTGTTCTGCCTCTGAAAATCACAAAACAAGTAGGTGGATCCGGGACATTTGCAATCATGGCTAGAAGACTTGGGCTAAGGGTTAAAGCCATAGAATGCGTTGGAAAAGATGGAAACGGTTTCTTTATTAGAGAATCACTGGCGAGGGAAGGAATTGATGTTAACAATGTTTTCATTAGGAAAGGAGAAACAAAGACCTGTATAGTGCTTATTTACAATGGCCTAAAATCATTCATAAGCCTATACAGCGAAAAGACAGTTTTCCTTCGACCTGAAGACATCAAAAAAGAGATGCTTACAGGTAACGGCCTTTACATCTCAGGTTACAGCTTAGTTGGAAAAATTTCAAAACAAGAACGCAACGCAGTGTATAAGGCGTTTAAAACATGCAGAGAAAAGAACATGAAAATCTTCTTTGACGCCGGGCCCCTTGTAGATAAAATATTGGAAAAACAACTTCTAGAAATACTTGCTTCCACCGACGTGCTTTTTCTCAACCAAGCTGAACTAAAATCCCTTTCAAGAAAACTATCCATGAAGACACTGGACGAATTAGGAATATTGGTTAAGGGAATGATAGTTTTGAAAATGGGTGAAAAGGGGGCGGTAGCACGCTTTAAACGAAAATCTATCTATGTCAGGGCCTTAAAAACAGATTCAATCGATCCCACTTGGGCTGGAGACTGTTTTAACGCTGGTTTCATCTACGGGTTACTGAAAGGATGGGCCGTTGAACGCTCTCTTAAGCTGGCAAACGTTATAGGGGGACTTAAAACAAAAAGGATTGGAGGAGGGTTGAACGCCCCCTCAAAATCTGAAATACAAAAGTGTCTTTGTTTTCTAAACAAAGAAAAAGGTTAAGAAACATGATTAGCGCAGCCATGTTTTCCGGAGGAAAAGAATCTGTTTACGCTATTTACAAAGCAAGAGAAAACAAAATATATCCAAAGTACCTTATCCACAACCACTTCGAGTTCCCAAGACCCTCCCCTCACAGCATAAACATTAAGTTTGTGAGAGAAGAGGCAAAAACAATAGGTATTTCCTTAGTTGAAACTTATTTAAGAAGAGGCCGGGAACTCCAAGGCCTAAGAAGAACCCTAGCAAGGCTTAAAATAAACTTGCTTATTTCCGGCGACGTTTACCTCTTAGACCACATGAACTGGCTTAAAAGCCTTTGCGCCCCCCTTGGAATTAAATGTGTTTTTCCGCTGTGGAAGGGCCAAAAAAAGTTGTCAAGTAAAGTCTTTGTTGAGGAGTTAAGTTCAGGAATTGAAGCGGTAGTATGCGGAGTAAACCTCAAAAAAATGAGGCAAAAATGGATCAACAAAATCCTAAACAAGGATAATTTTCAAGACTTCTTGGATTACTGTGTCCAAAACAACATAGATCCATGCGGTGAACTAGGTGAATACCACACCTTAGTGCTCAACTCACCCTTGCACCAGAGAAAGATAAAGATCCTTGAAAGCAAAATCTACAGAAAAAACGATTTCTCTTACCTCAAAATCTCAAAGTTTAAGGTATAGAGACAACTTAAACAGGTGGTTTAAATCCTCCAAAAACAAGAAGAAGAGTTGAAGGAAACCAAGAAAAAATTGTTCTTCACCCTAAATGAGGCGGCAAAGAAAAACATAAGCGACGGAATCCTTCTTTCAGGTGGGCTAGACACATCCATCCTAACTTATTTCCTATGCAAACACAAGAAACCTCTCGCAATAACTGTTGTCTACGGTAAAAACGCCTCTGACCTGACTTATGCAAAGCAAATAGCTGAAACGTTCGGCTTAAACCACAAAATAAAGTTTTTCAATATTAAGGAGGCTGTGGAGGCTGCGAGAGAAATAATAAGAATCCTGAGGACGTTTGACCCTGTTGAAATAAGAAATGATGTGCCTCTTTACATTGGTTTAAGGGAAGCGGAAAGACTAGGTTTAAAAAAAATAGTAACAGGAGATGGTGGAGACGAATTATTCGCAGGCTACTCTTTTCTTTTCAAATACAGCTTCCATGAAGTTGAAAAATGGATCAAAACAACAGTTAAAAACTGGTTTTTCTCATCCAGCCTTTTAGGCCGGGAACTAGGTGTTAAAGTCCTCCAACCCTTCACAGACCCCATAGTTGTCGATTTAGCCCTAAAAATACCTGCAAACTTGAAAATAAAACAACATAAAGGCAGGAAATACGGCAAATGGATTTTACGCAAGGTTTTTGAAAAACATTTGCCGAAAGAAATAGTCTGGCGACGCAAAGCTCCAATTGAAATTGGAAGCGGAAGCACGGCCCTCTCCACCCAGTTAAAAATAAGTGAAAAGGAATACGGAAAGCTTAAGGAAAAAGTCAGATTAAGAAGTCAGGAACACGCTTTCTATTTCAAGATTTACTTGGAAATCTTCAAAAAAATACCTGAACCAAGGAAAGGAGAAAGAAGATGTCCAAGTTGCGGAGGAGGAATCAGCTTAAACAAAAAATATTGTAGGACATGCGGTTATTTTATTTTTAACGGAGATGATGAAAAATCAACACCTTAATAATTCTTCTCGACGGAGCTGGAGATGAAAAAATACCTATGCTTAAAAACAAGACCGTCCTTGAGACAGCTGACAAGCCCTTCATAGATGGAATCGCCTCAAAAGGTTTCTGTGGAAGAATCTATCCCCAAAACTCAACCCGCTCTTTTTTGCTAAAGCTCTTAACAGGTCAACGTATCCTTGTTCCGAGAGGAATCCTAGAGGCCTTCCATTTTAAACCTTACCTAAACAAGCAACATGTTGCTTACAGGCTAAGCCCTGCCATTTTAAACAGGAAAAAAATTATGTGGATCTATAATTTAACCTACAAGGCTAAACTAAGGCTTATGAAAGCTGTAACCAACACTTTAAAGTCCATGAAAGAAGTAAAAGCAGAGGTATTTCTTTATGGAAACTGCAAAGGGGTTCTTCTATTGAAGGACCTCCAAGTCTCAAGGTTTCCGCCCCCTCCATCTCCTTCTCTCTTCGACCCTGACGAGATTGAATCTAAAACCCTCAAAAAATTCATCATTGAAACTGCAAAGAAGACGAACGGAATGTTTTTAATGCCGTGGGGAGGAGGAAGACTTCCCATCAACAATTTAAAACCTAAGACCCGTTCCCTGGCAATCATATCAAAAAGCCCCTTAACCCTAGGATTAGGGAAACTACTCGGGCTAAAAACAATTAAAATTTCTTCCTGGCTTAACGAAGGACTAACTAGCTCTCTGGATAATCTGCCCTCCACAAACGTACTTTTTCACATTGAAAAAACAGATGAACTAAGCCACATGAAGCTTCCTCTACTTAAGCTTTCAACAATTGAGAAAATAGATAGAAAGCTTAAAGAAAAAATGGAAGGAAAAAACATAAGGGTTTCTCTTGTCGTGGATCATGGAACCTCATCAATCACAGGAGAACACCTTGAAATAAAAACCCCTTTTTGTGTTTTTGAAGGCAAAAATAGCTTCAAAAGTAACGTGGAGTTTCAAGAAGGAACAGACGGTTGTTGCTTCCACCCTGAAAAATTGCTTGAGGTTTTACTAAATGAAAATTAAAATTGAGACGCAGGAAAACACTACTGTTATAACCCTCCCGAAAAAGGCTAAGTCTTTATCCACAACAATCTATGGAGGAGGATACAAAAAAGATCTAAAGCACGTTGTCTTCCACAGAGTACCGCAGGATTTCCATGCAAACCCAACGAAAAAATGCATAGAAATCTTAGAAAACTTGAACCTGGATTTAAAAAGCTCAGCAGTATTTCTCACCGCTGTAGATGTTCAAGAAAAACTAGTAATAACTCAAAAAAAGTGGTCAGGCATATTTTGCTTTGTTGCAGCTACGGTTGGGCTAAGTAATCCCGCCTCCATCCACACAAAAAACAAACTAAAAAACTCCACAATAAACCTCTTCGTTGCCGTCGACAAAGATGTCTCGGACAATGGACTCGTTGAACTGATTAAAACAATAACAGAAGCTAAAGTCTCGGCAATCCACGACATTGATCTAAGAGATAACGCAAACTATGCTGTTGGAACAACAACAGACGCATTGCTAGCTTGCTCCCTCCGAGACAAACCCCAGGAGACCTATTCAGGTTTCTGTAGTCCGTTAGGTAAGCTGGTGTCAAACCTCGTCTACGAAGCTGTTCTTAAAGGGGCTGAAAGAACGGGTTACAGACAGGATAGGCCTATGTGGAGAAGACTTGAAGAAAGAGGAATAACTCTAGACCAAATCGTTGACTCCGCCATAGCTCTCTTCGCTTCTTTTAAGAACATGGGCGAAAGAAAAATAAAGGAAATCGTTAAGGAAGAAATCTTAAAACACCTGAGAGACGTAAACGTTTCCTCCTTGATTGAAGCATCCCTCAGACTTGACGAAGACGCTAGAATCGGGCTGGTGCCGGGCTTAAAACCTAAACAATACATGTCAGACCCTGTGCATCTTGTTTCTGATGAAATCCTGGCGATTTCCTTAGCACTCTACATAAACGGCTGGAAAAGCCTCTTCGAGCTTTACCGTTACGACAGCAAGAAACCAGGGATACTTTCCAAGCTTCCCCCTTTTCTGGACGACATAATAGCTGCCTTGATCGCCGGGGCAACATCAAAAATCTACGAGGAAAGATCTCTATGAGGGCCGTGGTAATGGCTGGAGGAATTGGAAAAAGAATGCGGCAGAAAGGTGAAAAACCAATGATAAATCTTTGTGGTAAACCCTTACTAATGTGGGTTATTGACGCACTAAAAAAATCAACCAAAGTCAGCGAAATCATGGTTGCAGCATCCTGTTTCACAAGGAGAACCTACAGATGGGCCTTACACAACAACCTCGAAGCCTTCTACACAAGCGGCTTAGGCTATGAAAGAGACCTTGTTGAAGTATCCTGCCACGCCCCATGCCTAGTCATAGCTTCAGACTTACCCCTAATAAAACCTGAAACAATAGACAAAATAATCATGCAAGCCAAAAAAACACAAGTAAAAGTGCTAACCATCGTTGTCCCCCTAAAAGAATTCAGAAAGTTTTCAAGTCCCAACAGCATTAAACCCATCAACAAAAAACACCAGCCAACAGGAATATCCATAATTAATTCTCCACTAAACAAAGGAACAGAAGACTCCTTCGCGTTCCTCGAAGTAAAAGGAACAATCGAATTCCTCAACGTAAACACAATGGAAGAACTCAAGAGGGCTAAAGAGGTCCTATGCAAAAAATAGAGGCTACGCACGGGGGAAACATCTGGATTTACGGAGGACCGGAAAAAATCCTAGACTTCAGCTCTAACTCAAACCCTCTAGGCCCCCCGCAACCACTAATTCAAGCATTAAAACAAGCCTTTAAAACAAAAATGTTCATGCATTACCCTGAACCAACCTATCACGACCTAAAAAATACACTTTCAAGCTTCCTAGAGGTTAGCCAAAGGAACTTAGAGGTCCTAAACGGTTGCTCTGACGCAATCTACAAATTAACATTAATCCTCAATAAGCCGAGAACAATACTCATAGCCCCATCATTCCAGGAATACTGGAGGGCTTCTTGGGTCCTAAACAAAAAAATACATGAAATAAACTACATTGCAAAGGACAACGAATACCTTTTCCCGACAAATGAGGTCCTAACAACATTAAACGATTCCCCCGAGGCAATCCTTTACATTTGCAATCCAAACAACCCAACAGGAACCATCACCCCATTAAAACACATAGAAGAAATTGTTTCAGAAGCCCTGAGAAAAGGAAGCCACATAATTATAGATGAGTCCTTCATGGATTTCTCCCGAAAAAACGAGTCAGCCCTAGCCTTAACCGAGTCATACCCAAACCTACACGTCATTAAATCCCTAACAAAAATATTTGCATCGCCGGGACTCAGACTAGGGGTAGCTGTCACCGTAAAATCAAACCAAATCCTAAAGCACTCACCCCCATGGAGAATAAACATTTTCGCCTCTCATGCATTCACTTCACTCCTCAAAAAAAAGCGCTTCATAAAAAACTACCTAAAAGACGCTAGAGAACTAGTGGCAAAAGAAAAAATAAAACTCAAGAAAACACTTGAAGAACTGGGAACAAACCCTTACCAGACCCACACAAACTTCATGTTGATTTCCCTAAGAAAACTTAACTCTAACTCCGTTAAGCTAACTAAACAGCTTGCGCTGAAACACAAAATACTCATAAGAGATTGCTCAACCATACCGGGGTTAAACAATAAATACGTCAGGATATCAATAAGGAAGCCGTCCGAAAACCAAAAACTCCTAAACGCATTGCGTGAAACGTTAAATGAAAGCCCTTAAACAATTAAAATCTCTGATTTGCTTCATCTCAATAATACCCTTCCAAGGATCCTCTCTGGAAGACGCTGCGGAAGCGTTTTACCTCTCTCCCTTAATCGGTTGCTTGGTTTTAGGGATTCCTTCAGCATCACTGGCTTTCATCTTATCCACATTCATGAAAAATCCTGTTCCCGCCTTTTTGTCCTTTGCATTCTATGTTTTCCTAAGCGGATTTAACAATATAGACGGGCTAATGGACTTTTCAGATGCGATAATGACAAGGGGGAACAGGGAAACCAAGATAAAAGTAATACATGACAAGTACGCAGGATCCTTCGCAGTCACATCCCTCCTATTGAACTTCATGCTAATTTCAGGCGCCCTCTTAACCTTATCAACAACCTCCCTTGTTAAAGCCTACATAGCTGCATCCTCCCTCTCATTTTTAACCGCCGTACTAGCCACCTACCTTTCCCCGCCAATGAAAAACTCAAAGTTAGGAAGAATCTTCATAGAAAAAACATCTAGAAGCAACGTAAAGGCAACCGTTTCTTTTGCAGCCCCTGTCTTCATAGTCTCCATCTTCAAAACACAAGGAGTTGTTTCGCTCATAGCATCCCTTATCCTTCTCCTGGTCATCGTTCACTCCTCCAAAAAAGCATTAGGAGGAATAAACGGCGACGTCTTAGGTGCCCTAATAGAACTCACAAAAACCTCAACAATTCTCTGGTTCAGCTTAATTTAAGGTGAATCGTTTGACTTGGCTGTTGGCTGCGTTAACCCTGGCAACAGCAATATTAATAGACCTCTTCCTTGGAGAACCAAAAGGAAAGCTTTTAAAAATTCACCCGGTAACCTTCACCGCCCAACTATGCAAGTTCTTCTCCAAACCCTACTCAACAAAAACACATGGACTATTCTCGTTTTGCTTCTCTGTTTTACCCTGTGTCCTAACATACTCCACAGCCCACCATCTCTCAACAACACTTTTACCTTTACCAATCAGCCTTCTTTTTTCTTCTTTAATCCTGAAAACAACTTTTTCAATAAACCTCCTCCACAGGATAGTTAAAAACGTTCACAGGGCCCTGCAGAACAACCAAATCAATGAAGCCCGCGAAGAACTGCAAAACATCGTAAGGAGAAACACAAAAAAATTAAACAAGGAAGAAATGGTTTCAGCCACAATAGAATCTTTATTTGAAAGCCTAGTGGACGGATACACTTCCCCATTATTTTACTATGTTTTCCTAGGAGTACCCGGGGCCCTGTTCCAAAGAGCAACCAACACAATGGACAGTTTAATCGGATACAGAACACCTAACTACAAAAACGAAGGATATTTCTCCGCCAAACTCGACACAACCCTAAATTACATACCTGCTAGACTAACAGCGCTACTCATAGTTCTAGCAGCCACCATAACCAAGCTTAACTGGAGGAAAAGCTTAAAAACAATGCTCCACGACCATAAAAAAACACCTAGCTTAAACGCAGGATGGCCAATGGCAGCTGCTGCAGGAGCATTAGAAATAGAACTACTGAAAAAGGATTATTACAGGCTTGGAAGCCCACTGAAAAAACTAAGCCAAAAAAGAATAACAGAAGCCCTTAAACTTTACAAGGCAACCCTACTAATAGCAACAACACTTTACTTCCTAGCCATTTACCTTCTTGATTTACTTTTTTAACTCTTCAAATAGCTCTTAAAAACTAGGACAAAACAGCTGCAAACCTAACCTGATCAATGCCTCGCCGCCTCATTAACTCCCTAATAAAACCCTTAATAACCTTTAAGTCGCCTTTCACAACAATAACAAGAAGACACTTCTCCTCGTTCAAATGCACATGAAGAGACGAAACAATGACATCTAGATGGTCATGTTGAAGCCCTGTCAACCATTCATCAAGCCCTCTAACCTCATGATTATACACAACATTAATGGAACCCACTACAAAACCGTTCTTAGCATGAGTCAACCTATAGTCTCTAATGAAACTACGTAAAGCAACTTGCACTGCCCTAGACCTAGTTGAACCAATACTCCTCGCAACAGCGTCAAACTCGCTTAATAGGCTAGGAGGAACAGAAACACTAAACCTCACAACCTTTTCATCAATACCATGAGCAACCAAAAAACCACCCGGTAAAAACCTATACATGACAGGGAGAGACCCTTAAATTTCCATTGTATCCGGTGAAAATCAATACCTCTCCCTTCCTATTTTAAATTTATTAAAAAGTTGTTGGAGTAGAAAAACACCTCTCCCTCGATTATTTTAATACGAGGTGAAATTACGTAAAAACAATACAGATAAAAATAATTTTTTGTAATTTTTCTATAAAATAAAAGCCTTACTTACCTTTAAGGGAGGCATTGTTTTCAAGTGGAAAGTAAAGAGACCAAGGGCCTTTTTTCCGGTGGAAAGGTTAGTTTAAGTAATTGATGATCACACTATTCACAATGGCATTAATGGTGCTTGAAAAAAAGAAATTGTATAGAAAGAGCAAGGTTGATCTCTTAAAATAACTTGTAGATGGTTTAAAAGCATTGATTTGAAATCGTATTTCAATCGAATAATTTAAATAGAACGTATTTACAGTTTTCACAATGATACTTTTCATGTGAATAGTGTTGATGTTGTGTGTTACATTTGTTGATGTGTAACACAGGCTTAATATTATGATTTATTCGTGGTTGTAATTGAAATCTGTTGATTTTTTCCTTGGGTGGAGTTTTGGTTGAAGGAAAAAGGTGAAAAAATCTTTTCTAAAGAACGCGATTTTCCTGATCCTAACCATAACAAGAAGGTTAAGGCGGTTATGTCCTTGGTTTTCTATGATGAAGGCAAGGTGGATCTAAGGATTTCAGGGAACATTAACGATCCCATGTTTAGCGAAATGATTGGTAGGTTAACTTCCCGTTTGATTGAAAGCAATAATTCGCATGGTGTGAATGGGTCAAGTGTTCCTGTGGATTTTGTGAATGCCAATGCTAACAAGATTTCCCACAAGCTAATGAGGGTTCTTGAGGAAAAGTTTCCGAATAGATGGTTTACCAGTTCTGAGGTTATAGAGGCATATCGTGAAATGTTTGGCGAGAATTTGTCCCCTAACACTTGTTCTACTTATTTGTCAAGGCTTGCCAAGAAGGGTGTTTTGAAGAGGTTTGGCTCTAGGTCGGGATATAGTTACATTATAGACAATAATCGTTCGACGGAAGTTGTTTACTAGCTTTTTCCTAAAAAAATAAAAAATGGCCCGTGCTTTCCTTAATGTTTTATTAGTGAAGTGCAGACAAGGAAATTTCAAGGCATCCTGCGGATTCCAGTCTTAGTGTTTGCCTTTATTTGTTGGCTATAACTCTATCCTTTTTTATTTTTCGTTGTTTAAAATAAAAGGTTGCAGGCCAAGGCTTTAAAAGGCTACGTGAAAGTTAGTGGGAAAATAAAGAAGAAAGGGATAAGGGAATATTTTCAATGGGGGAAAAAGAGATCCTTTCAATTGATGGTAAGATTAATGGGTTGGTGGTTTTTTCCTTACTTGTTTTGACGTTTAGTTTAGGGGTTCTCCCTTACAGTAAGGCCTTTCTTCCCTTGGGAGTAGACATCTGGAAATATGGTTTTGTATTAAAAAGGTATTCTCAACATCTGCCGTTTCCTTTTAGCGACATAGGCCTGTCTTACTCTTTATTTGTGTTTGCAGGTTTGTTGAAAGCCACAGGCTTGCCTGTTCAGTTGATTTTCCCAGTAGTGCCTTTGCTGTTTGTTGTCTTAACTGTTTTACTGGTTTATTTTATTTCGGTTAGGGTTGCTAATTCCAGTATGGCTGGCGTTATAGGTTTTTTCCCTGCTGTTTTTTACGCTTGCAGCGGCACGAGCATGTTTTTGTTTCAGGGTTACACAAAGAACCTTTTCGGTCAGGCCTTTATTTGTCTAACCTTTTTTTTTGTTTTGCTTTATCTTCGCAGGCCTTCCCTGCTTAAGTTGTTTGCAATTGCCACAGCTGCTTCAGCCGCTTACTTAACCCATGAGTTCTCTTTTGCCGTTGTTTTTCTGACTTTAACAACCTTTCATCTCTTGATTTTTTCCTTTGAAAGGGATGAGAGGGTGAAGAAAAAGGTTTTACGGATTTTTTTGGCTGCAGCCTTGCCCTTAATCCTGGGTTTATTCCTCTATTTTATCTTTTCCAATAACCTAGGGAACTTGATTTCAAGGTATGAGGGGCTATTGGTCAAGGGGGGGGTGCAAGCCGGCGTAGGGGTAACTTCTCTCTTTAAAATGTTTTTCGACCCTTTTAGCCTGATGACGTCAATAGGCGGCCTGTCCATTGTTTTTAGTTTTCCAGGCATCCTTATCGCACTTGTTAGAAGGGATGAGGAAAGCATTTTTCTTTTAACGTGGTTCACATGTAGCTTGTTCTTCGTTTTCGGCCCTGGCTCCTGCCTAAGACTTCCCCCCTACAGGGTTATGAGTAACATGGCGTTACCCATGTGTGTTCTTTCAGCTTATTCGTTAGACCACTTGTATTCCATGCTGGTTAACGTAAACAGGCCTGGTTGGAGGAAGGTTTTGCCCGTAACAGCCTTCCTTGTCACAGCCCTACTTTTAATTCCCTCATTGTTTCTGGGGTATGGTTACTATTCAGGCATGAGGCCCTTTTACGGAGGCGAAGAACTCTATTGCTACAGTTTTCTTGAGGAGAACTTTGTTGGAACAGCGGTTTTCTCCTTGAAGAAAGACATGAGTTTGAACAAGTACTTTTTCGGGGATTTTGCTCTTCAGTTTGAAGAAATGAGTAATGGGTCAAGTTGGCCGTCCTTTTCAGCGTTAATGAGTTATTATAAGGCCAATGGAAGGATTAGGGATGGGTGTTTCTTTGTGGTGGAGAAGGATAAGGTTACTAGAATATTGGATGTAGTGCCTGAAGAACAAAGAGGCAGGTTTGCAAGGGTCTTGGACTCAAAAACCATGCAAGCCTACCTGTGTAAGGGGTGAATCCGTTTGGGGTTGGATAAAGAAATCAATGTTTCAAGTGTTGCGAGGAACATGTTGTTGCTAGCCTTGCTTTTTTTCCTTGCAGTCACGTCCATCTACACCTGGTATCACTTTAAGGTGAGTGGTTTTGAGAGGCCTGGAATAGTTATTCCAGGCACCCTTTTCGTGTTTCTGGAGGCAGGCTTTTTTAAAATAATCATTAATTTTCATAACCTGTATTATGGCCTTCTTCTGCCCATGACGGCTCTTTTGGCAGCGTCCTACCTTTTCAGGTTGAGGGCTGGTGTGAAGCAAGGCGTTAGTGTTTATGTTGGTTTAAAAGGTTTCCTGGCGAGGATGGGAGGGGTAGTGTTTTGTTTAGCCCTATTTTACTGTTTAATCACATGCTTCAACTTTTACAGTGGAAGATTCATTGAACTTTATTTTTTTGATTGGAGGGAGACAGGCGTCCTCTTCAACCTTTTCTACGTTAGGGACAGGGAGCCCTTAACGCTCTTATCCCTGTTCTTTAGCTTTTTCCTCCTTGCATACGTTTCCTTTCAAGGATTTAAAGTAAAGGTTCCTTACAGGTTTGTTTTTTCGTTTGTAACGGCCACGGCCATGGGCTTATTCATCATTAATCAACAGTTGAACCGTCCCCTGATTGAAATCCTTTCAAAAGCATTTGTTTTCCCCTTTGTCTTCCTTTCGGGAACGTTTAACTCGGATGCCCTCTACATTCTCCTGCTTTTTTTCGCCATGATACCTCTCTTAGTGTTAATGGTGGCATTGATTTTTCGGGCGGGTTACCTGGCGATTGCCAGGTTGAAGAATATGAAGCGCTTGAGAGGAAGGGCTTGAATGAAGGAGTTAGAGGAGTTAGGGGAGTACTGGAGGACAGGTTTAATTGCAATGGGCCTGTCAGCAGCTGCCGTAATCCTCATTTTACTTGAAAAACCCTATCCATCCATGTCCATCTTTAAATCTATTTATTGCCTAGCCTTCACACTTTTTCTTCCAGGGTACCTGTTCACCTTACTCCTGTTTCCCTCCCCAAAGGACATGGGTTTGGCCGAGAAACTAGTGGTCGGCGTGTGTTTAAGCATTGTTTTAACAGGTTTCTCAGGGATACTGTTAAATTATACGCCGTTAAAACTGAAACCTGAAACATTTCATTTCTTTATGGTCCTCCTCACCTGTCTTTTAGCCTTAGCCTTGTTAAAGCCACGTGTTAAGTCGGGGTGTAGGGTTTGCAAGGGGAAGAGCGGTTGATCAGGAGGGCTTCTGCAGCAGCCCTAATTAGCGTTTCCATTGTCTTCTCCGTCCTCCTGTTTCTCCAAGTTGTTTCAACCCAAAACGAAAAATTCACAGTCCTCTACGTCTTCGGCCCCAACAAAACAGCAGGCCTCCCTAGCAATTGTTTCTTGGGTGAAAACGTTTCCTTCCATGTTGGAGTGTACAATCATGAGGGACTGAAAAGGGATTATGTTTTAAGGGCACTACTTGCCGGAGAAAACTTCACTGAGGTTTTGTGCGAGGAAAATTTTGCGTTGGAGAATGGGGAAACCCTTGAAAGGGAGGTTGTGATAAGCCCTAAAAAGGCAGGGGTTAACTTTAAGGTTTCAGTTCAGCTTTACCTCAAGGAAAATGGGTTAAGCAGCCCCTATAAAGAAGTTTTCTTTTGGTTGAATGTTTCACGCGGGAATTAATTGGTTAAGGGACATGTGGCTTTGTTAAGTGTTTAGATAAGGCAAAGAAAACCTTTAAAAAAAGTAAATTATTTAGGAAACATACAGAACTTTTTCATGAAGAGTCCTTGTCCCATGTAGGGGGGCTTTTCTCCAGTAGGTCTTGGCGGAGCTAAATGTCAAAGAAAAAATTTAGGATTTCCGTTGTCCTGCCAGCCTTCAACGAAGAAAAAACAATAAAAAAGGTTATTAGGTCCATAGGGTCCTGGTTAAACCAAGATGAAGTTAGCGTGATTGTTGTTGACGACGGAAGCCGGGACAACACTTTCTTTGAAGCTAAGAGTGAGGAGGCCTTGGTTCTCAGGCATGTGGTTAACCTTGGGATAGGGGCGGCGCTGTTAACTGGGCTCAACGCCGCGGAAAGCCTTGGAAGCGACATAATAGTGTTCATGGATTCAGACGGACAGCATCGGCCTGAAGACCTCACCCGCTTGATTAACCCAATTAAGGAAGGGAAGGCAGACGTTGTAATAGGTTCAAGGGCCTTAACAGGGAGTAAGGGAATGCCTCTCCACAAGCATGTTGGGAATAAGTTCTTGACATGGCTTACCAACTTGTTGGGGAAAAGCAAAGTTACTGATTCACAGTCAGGCTTTAAAGCCTTTAGGTCAGGGGTCTTTAAAAAAATAAATGTTACCTGTGAAAACTATGCTGTACACTCGGAAATCCTCATTAAAGCGTCTAGGGCAGGCTTAAAAATAATGGAAGTACCCATCGAAACCAGGTATGATGAATATACTGCATGGAAGGGTACAAATGTTTTTAGCGGAATAGAAATTTTCCTAAGCCTATTAAACCTTAAACTAAGGGGAGAAATATAATGATCTTGCCATATCAATTGTTAATTCTCTGCGTCAGCCTTATAATGATGTATTCAGCCTTCATATACTATAAGAGAGGGGACATTGACCTGTTCTCAGCCGTCTTCTGGCTAACCCTTTGGCTTGCCCTTATAATAATTTCCCTTGCGCCACCCCTGACCCTGTTGTCCTCCAAACTCTTAGGTACGTTGAGGCCCCTTGACGCACTAACCATCCTAGGCTTCCTTTTGTTTTCAATAATAATGTTCCACATGTATTCTTGGCTTAGTAAGATGAAGAAACAACTTAACGAAGTAGTGAGGGAGATAGCGCTATCCAAGTTGTCTAACCCCAAACACTTAAGGAACAAAAACAAATGATGGGTAATGAGGGGGCGAGAAAAGACGAGAAGTTAAAGTAACCTGTAAAAAACAGGGTCGGGAACATATAAAGGACGGAGAACGCAGGCCTTAAAGAAAAAAGGGAGAAACATGAGAATATGCATGGTCAACACTTATTTCCCGCCTTGGAGGGGTGGAGCTGAAACCTATGTTTACAATGTTTCAAGGAACCTTGTTAAGCTGGGGCACCAGGTAGAAGTTTTCTGTGCAAGCAACCCGCTTAAGCCGGGAAAGTATTTTGTGGATAACGTGACTGTGCATAGGTTTAAACCCATCCTTTTCATTTACGGCGTCCCAATCACGTTTTTACCCCTACGTCTTCTGAAAGGAAAGGATTTCGACATAATTCATTCAAACTTCCCGAATCCCTTCACAGCAGTTTCCACAGCCCTAGCCAGCTTACTCCACGAAAAACCATGCGTCTTAACTTGGCACAACGACTTGATAGCTGTCACGCGTTTCGCAGGCTATGTAGTGTGGTTGCATGATAATCTCTTTGCGGCCCACTATCTCAGGTACTTCAAAAAAATAATAGCTACAACGAAAATATACGTGAAGTCCTCAAGCCTATTGAGGAAATGCATTGAGAAGGTGGTGGTTGTGCCAAACGGCGTTGACTGCGAAAGGTGTAATCCCTCACTAGATCCTGAACCGGTTAAAGAAAAGTATAGTTTGTGGGACAAGAAAGTTATTCTCTTTGTTGGGGCACTAACGAAATGGCATAGGTATAAGGGCCTGGAATACCTTCTGGAGGCTCTTAAAAAAGTTGTTGTGAAAAACAGGGAAGCCCAATTGTTGATTGTTGGGGAAGGATACCTAAAACAACATTACGTAAAGTTATGCAGGGAACTAGGGATCAAAGAAAACGTTTGCTTTGCAGGAGACGTCCCTGACAACGAACTACCCATTTTTTACGCTGCAGCGGACATTGTTGTTTTGCCGAGCATTGACAAGTCCGAAGGATGCGGACTAACGCTGCTGGAGGCGAACGCCAGCGGCAGGCCTGTTATCGGGTCAAAGGTGGGCGGGATACCTGAAATAATTAGGCACGGTGTCAACGGCTTACTTGTGCCACCCAAGAACCCTGAGGAGCTTTACAGGGCAATCAACTTACTCTTAAACGATGACGAAAAGAGAATTAAGATGGGCAGAGAAGGGAGGAAAATAACTGAAAAGAGAGATTGGCCAAGAGTAACAAGAAAACTGGAGGAAATGTATAGAGAAATAGTGGAAGAAACCGGTTAGGAACTAGTGAAGGCGTTAACCTATTGATCCCTGGGCATGAGGGAAACTCTTTTCGTCAAATGCTCTAATATTCCAAAATTCTAAAGTTCTAAGACGTTTCTAAAGACGTTTCTAAAGATGTCCTCCGTCATCCACCTTTCCTTTTTCGTTCAAAGGAACATGTGTCAAGTTGCTTGCGTAAATGTTTCATCTGGCTGTACTCAAACAATATGTTCAAGATTTTCCTTGTCCTCGCTCTTTGGAAGGGTTCATACCTTCTTATGCCGGGATAAATTTTCCTTAAAATCTCTGCTTCACCGGTTTTCCTTTTCCCCTGAACATTAATCCTCCTGGCGTAAGTGTCTTTAAAGTGAAAAACGTTCCAGAGTATTGCCTTGACAACTGCAACCGCTTTCTCAGGCTCTAAGACACTGAAACCAATTATCATTAACAAGCTAAATAAGAAGAAATTGGTTAAAGCCCAGCGAAGAGAGGAACCACAGTTTTTAAGTATCGCCCTCAACACGTTTCTATGGCAAAGATACAGTTTTCTTGCATCTATTTCCTTCCTTCCTGTTGAGCCTGAGAAGTAGTGGGCAACCCTTGCCTTAGGGGCCAAAGCAATCTTGAAGCCCTCAAGCCTAAACCTCCAAGACAAATCAACGTCCTCCATGTAAAGGAAAAACTTTTCGTCGAAGCCCCCTAACCTTAAAAATATGCTTCTCCTGAGTAAGGCGGCGCCGCCGCAGAACGAGAAAGGCTCAAAGTTTTCCCCGTCATATTGCCCGCGGTCAACCTCGTTTTTACCGATGTCAACGAATCCACGCCAATAAGGTATCCCCATTCCCCCTACAGAGTCCAATAACGAAGGATTCTCCATTGAAACCATTTTACAAGCCACTGCAGCTATGTTTTCATCCTTTAAGGCCTTCTCAACCAAATGGTTAAGCCAAAGAGGCTCCAGCACTTCAGTGTCGTTGTTAAGCAACACAACGTATTCGCTCTCTATCTTTTTTATGGCCCTGTTATATGCCTCCGCGAAACCCAGGTTCCTTTCGTTAACTAAAACCCTAACCCAAGGGAAATTCCTTTTAACGTAGCTGACAGAACCATCCCTGCTCGCGTTATCAACAAGGTAAACATCAAAATCAGGGTATTTAGTCCGAGCAATGCTTAACAAACATGAAGGAAGCCATCTCAACCCATTATAGTTCAAAACAACCACTGAAACCCTGGGTAAAGCAGATAGAGAAGGCAATCCATTAAACCCCTGTTCAACGAAAACCTTTGGAACAATTAAAAAAGCTTCTGCTTAAATTTAACGGTGGAACAAGATTGAAGGGGGCAGGTGAACTAGGATGCTTGAACCATCTTCACATATTGATCTATAACTTTCCCTGTTTCACCATAACCTATTACTTCGCCCCTAGACAATAACAACGTTTTCTCACAGAACTCCCTAACCAGGTCGAGGGCGTGGGACACAAGTATCAATGTCTTCTTTTCCCTCCTAAACTCCTTAAACTTGTCAATGCATTTCTGCTGGAACTCCATGTCACCTACAGCCAAAGCCTCATCAATAAGGAAGATGTCAGGGTTTGTTTCGATGGCGACCGAGAAGCCAAGCCTCATCTGCATTCCTGAAGAGAGGTTTTTTAATTTAGCGTTCTTAAACCTCTCAAGCTCTGAAAACTTAAGGATCGAGCTCATCCTCTCCTTTATCACCCTGTTTTTAAGCCCCATTATCGACCCATAAACGTAAATGTTTTCCTTAACTGTTAAGTCAGGGTGAAAGCCGACGCCCAACTCAAGAATTGAAGCAAGCCTCCCATTAACTCTGACGCTCCCCCTGTCAGGCCTCAAAATGTTCGCGATAACTTTAAGCAAAGTACTTTTACCGCTTCCGTTTTCACCGATAACGCCCAGCGACTCACCCTTCCCCACCGTAAATGAGACAGACTTTAACGCCCAGAACTCTTCATAGTCAAACCTTTTACCGCTTAACAGCTGGAAAACACCTACCAAGTTTTCTAGGATTGTTGTCCTCCTTTCATGGGGAATCCTGAATTTCTTCCATACATCTATTACCTCAACAACGGGATCCACACACTTCACCAGCCCTACCTATTCTACCTATATTTCCTCAGCAAACCTGGGTTCAAGCCTGCTGAAAATCAAGTAACCGACAAACAAGAAAATGAGTCCTTCGATGAGGGGAATTAACAAGTCGTATAAAGTTGGCAGCCTATTGTGATAAAGAATTTTTCTAACTGCCTCAATAATCCTGGTCATGGGGTTTAACAGGTAAAGGGGGAGATACCTTTCAGGTATGAGACTTACATCATAAATGATTGGACATATAAAGAATCCTGCCTGAAGCAGGATGTCCCAAACCTGGACAGCGTCCCTATAATAAACGTTTATCGCTGCAAGCGGGAGAGAAACGCCTAAAATCAATATGAATTCCACGGACAAGATTAAGGGCAACAATAATGTGGGAAGCATTATTTTCATGCCTAAAAAGATTAAAAGAGGAAACAAGGCTATGAACTCAAGGATTGAACCAATAAAGTTAG
>JAOZGF010000250.1 GCA_027491845.1 Thermoproteota archaeon
TCAGCCTGTAAATATTTGTATTCCATGAAGGAAAACGTTGGAGGAGTTAAATGTGTCAAGCAAAAAGCTTTTTCTTTCTCCACAGCTTCTTTCAAGTTGTACTTGTAATTATATTGAGGCAGAAACCCGTCTACGGTTTCCTGTGAAGGAACTTCAACGCCTTCAAACGTGTGGGTTAAGGTGAAGCCGTCAAGGCAAACCATTATTGGAAGTAAGACATCCTGGTCTTCAGCTGTTTTGTATGCTTGAATGATGGAGTCTAAAACTTCTTGCGAGTTCTCAACATAAACTTGTAGCCAGCCCGTGTCTCTTTGAGATATTGAATCAGTATGATCGCACCAAACGTTCCAGGGAGCTGCTGCAGACCTATTGGCTATAGCCATGACAATGGGTAGTCTCGCACCTGCAGCAAAGAAAAGCATTTCATGCATATAAAACAACCCCTGCGAGGAAGTTGCTGTGAACGTCCTGACGCCTGCCATAGCGGCTCCAATCAATATGCTCATTGCACTATGTTCCGATTCAACCCTGAAGACCTTTGCATCTATTTCTCCGTTTGCAGCGAATGCAGCCATCGTTTCAGATATCTCTGACTGAGGGGTAATTGGGTAAATGGCTACAACTTTCGGCCTGCAGAGCTTTGCACCATAAGCAGCAGCCATGTTTCCGCTCATCACTTCCCTCAAGACTGTTCTACTCATATTCCCTCACCATTTCAATGGCTTTTTTTGGGCATTCGTTAGCGCAGATTCCACAGCCCTTGCAATAATCATAATCAAAGGCCAGTTTTCCCTGGCTCACGTAAATGGAGCCGTCCGGGCAGAAATCTATGCATCTACCGCAAAGATTACAGAGCTCTTCTTTCAGAACAGGTTTAAATGTTCTCCAGCTCCCTGTTTTCTCTACAACTTTCAGAACAGTATAGGGTATAGGGTCCAGTTCTTTAACACTTGGAAGTTTCACCAAAAATCCTTCCTAAAAATCCTTCCAAAAAAATTAAAGGGATTGGGCTACTAGTTCAACTACGTCGTAGAGTTTAAGGTTGTATTTCCTTTTGTCAATAGCGTCCATGAAGCCTCTATAGCAAAAGGGGCAAGCAGAGGTTATTGCGTCCACTCCCAGTTTCATCGCTTCATCAAGCCTTCTTCCAGCTATTTCTATGGCATCTTCACCAAACACGGATCTATACCCTCCACCATGTGCACAGCAATATGCGTATTTCTTTATCCTAGGCATTTCTATCAGTTCAATCCCAGGAATGCTCTTTAATGTTTCTCTAGGCTGGTCATACACTGCTTCCTCCTTTAAATGTCTCCCGAGGTGGCAGGGGTCATGGTAGGTTACTTTAAGGTTAATAGGTTTGTTCAGCTGTAACCTCCCATTTTTTATCCATTCAGGTAATAACTCCACGGTGTGAACCACTTTTACTGGCAGAGTTTCTTTAGAACGTTCAGGGTATGTTTGTTTCCACATTCTATAGCAGCCTGCACAAGAGGTTATGAGGTATTTTGCCCCTGTTTTCTCCACAGCCTCTATGTTATGCTTCATTTGTTCGTCAGCGACGTCAAGTAGTCCAACCATGTATGCAGGAGACCCGCAACACCATTCGTCAGGGTACATTATGGTGTAGTCTATTCCTGCGGCATCAAAGATCTTTAAGGTTGCCTCAGCGATGTTTTTTTGCCTATAAGAAGTTGTGCATCCCACGAAGTAAATGTACTCTGCCTCTGACTTACTAGTGATGCTCTCTCGCTTATCCTCAGGAACCCAGTTTAATCTGTCCGTGTGTTTTTCATAGTATGGATTGTGTTCTTTTAAGATCCACTGAGAGTACTCCTTTTGTCTAGACAAAGGACCGACGCCAAGGTTGGCTAGGTCTCGGCGGAGAGCGTGAAAAATGTCTGTGGGCAAGTACGGCGACGGCTCTGCATTATGCATGTCATAATACTTTGTTCTCTTCGCTGCAAAGCATTCCTCATCACAGGCACCGCAAAGAGAACAACTATATATTACTTTAAGCATTTCCTCTGTGATGTCGGATTTTCCCTCGTAGAGTATCCTTGCTATTTCAACTTTACCATAACTGCTAAATGCTTCATGCTGTTTAATGTCGAAAGGAGGACAAATAATCATGTACTTTGCCGGAAAGTCAAACCTGTTTTCACGTTCGCCATCAAGGAACTCGTAGGTTTCTGATATACAGTAACGGCAAGTCATGCATAAGTAGAACAAGTCGCCTTTCGAACGCCAAGTAGCTATCTTGTCAAGGTTAGGCCATCGGCCTGGGTTAGGCCATTTCTTAGTTGTTTTACTTGCCAAAACAATACACCTCCACTACAGGGCTTATTCAATAACTTCGGGGCAATAGTATCCTGGCATTAGGATGTTATTAGGATCCAAAGCTCTTTTGATCTTTGTTATGACTTTTAGGTATCCTGCGTCTAATCTTGAAAGTATGTAGTCATCAGCCCATGGATTGCACCTGTAAGGATAGTATCCGTGATCCATATAGGTTTTAATGAGGTCTAGGAAGCAATGTCTTGCCCTTTCAACTTCGTCAGGAACCTTATAAGTAAGGAGGCCTACGTGATGTATTGCCCTGAGGCCGCTCACGTATTTCATCATGTAGTCGAAGCCCCATTTAGCAGTGATTTTTTTGCCGATTTCCTGCATTTTCAAGGCGTCCTCCCTTGTGAATGGGGCTATAGGAGAATAAAAGGATAGTCCTCCTCCTCTCCAGTGTGCCCAGCCAAACAAAGACCTATGAGGATAGCCTAAATGATCATATAAGACTCTGTGAGCGAATTCCGCGTGTCTCAGAGCCATGTCACGATCCATAATGTAAAGGTTAGGGTAGTCACGCATGATTTCTTTCAGCTGCTTCCACCTGAGCTCAACCATCTCCTCTGTTCCATATATCCCGCCGAACAAGTTGTAGGCTCCCACACCATGTTCTTCAGCTTTTTCTTGAATCCATTCATCTGGCAAGGGCGCTGTTCCGCCATTGATCTCCCATGGATAGGTGATGTTCGCTGAAAGAGAACTTAAAGCATTACCTATGGTTGCTCCTCCCCCGATGATTCCTCTAATCATCACTTTACCGGTGAACTCGAGCATTTCACCGACTTGTTCTTCTTTCGGGCAAGCTATGACAAACCAGTCGTAGGCTTCAGGCCTAGGAGCAACCCATAAACCGATTTTGGTGACTACTCCAAAGTTTGACTGGGTAAAGATTCCGTCAATCCATGGCCCATAGCCCCACTTGAAGAGATGCCAGGATTTGGACCCTGAAAGTTGGCCTGAACCTGTTCTAACAACTTCCCCTGTTGGCAAGACAACCTCCATGCCGCAAACGCATTCGAAGTGTTCAGCATATGGCCACCAAGTGTGGCCAACTCCTCTGCTGATTGCATTTCCCAAAACGCTTGCTTCAGGGCTTCCTCCAATAACGTCAAGTATTAGGTGCGGGTATTTCTCATCAAATTCCTTTACTAACTGTCTATAAGTTACACCTGGCTCAATAACAACGTAATACAGCTTGTCGTTGATTTCAAGTATTCTGTTCATTCTTCCTAAGTCTAGGACTAGGCAGCCTGGAGTCAAACTTGTAACTCCGCCATATCCTTGGTAACAGCTTCCGCTTGTAACGAAAACAGGAACTTTGTACTTGTTTGCCCATCTCATTATCCTTTGAACTTCCACGGTGAAAGCAGGTCTAACAACCGCCTCAGGCCATGTTTCCTGCACAATGCTTATGTCCCTTGTGTATGTTGCAAGGTAGGCTGGATCTGTCAAGACGTTTTCAGGTCCAACAATAGTTTCTAAATCCCTCAAAGCCTCCTGTGAGATTTTAGGAATGAATATACACCTCCCTTTTCCACTTCCATAAGGATTTGGCGTTTATAAGCTGCTTATATATTTTGGTCAAGGTATTTTTAAATTTGTTTTTGTAGTATATATGTTTTTAAATGATTTGTAAGGTTCACCTGCCTTCATACTTTTTCAAAAATATTTACTGCAAATCTTTTCTAAGACATTAAGGTTCACTGGTTAATGCAGGAAGGAAAGCAACATTTAAGAAAAAACTTCTTGTTTTTTCCATTCTGTTTGCTTCCTTACTTTTTTAAACTAAAAAAAAAGGTTGACCGGTGTATCGATGAAAAAAGGAAAACTCTTAAAGTATTCATTCTTTCTAGTGATAGTTCTAGCTGTAGCATCAGGGTTTTTCGTATTCCTACGTAATATAGGGTACGTTAAGGAAGTTACTCCACCTGTCCCAGCCCCAATTCCTCCTTCAGTTCCTGAGGAAGGTTATCTTCCCGCTTTTGAAGAAAAAACAATTGACCAAGCAACCTTTAGGGTTGCTCCTGAAAGGATGAAGGTTTACACTGCCTGGCTTAGCTTGGAATGCAGAGACCTTAACACCGCTCGTGAAAAAATAATTTCAGAAACAGTTGAAATTGGCGGTTACCTCTCCAATGCGGAAAGCTCTGAGAACCGGATTAGTTTAACGGTGAGAATCCCTCAAGATCATTTTTACACCTTCATTTCATGGGTTAAAGAACTAGGTAAAGTTGAAAATGAGAGAATTAGGGGTTATGATGTTACGGAGGAATACATTGACCTCAACGCAACACTTAGCAACTTAAAAGCTACTGAACAACGATA
>JAOZGF010000265.1 GCA_027491845.1 Thermoproteota archaeon
TGAATTTAGAAATTAAGCCACCTCAAAAACATGTATCCAACCCAGATATCAGGAGGCCAGCAGAAGCTTTTAGAAGTGGGAAGGGCGTTAATGTCCGACCCAAAAATGCTGTTGCTAGATGAACCTGCGGCTGGAGTAAGTCCCGTACTAGCAAGAGAAATGTTTAACAAAATAAGGGAAATGAAAGAAACAATGAAAATAACCTTTTTCATAATTGAACACAGGATAGAGCTTTTATTTGACTTTATAGATTACGTCTACGTTATGCATAGGGGCGGAATCCTTACTGAAGGGATTCCTCGCCAAGTCGTTCAAGAAAAGAAGGTTATAGAAGCATATTTGGGTGAAGGATAAAATTGCTAGAAAACGCCATAGAAACAATGAATTTGTCATGTGGGTATGGAAGTAGCTTGGTGATAGATAAAATATCGGTTAAAGTTAAAAAAGGAAAAATAACGGTTCTCATCGGTCCAAATGGATCAGGGAAGTCGACACTTCTAAAAGGAATCCTCGGCATAGCTAGAAAATTCGGTGGAAAAGTATTGTTTGAGGGAAAAGACATAACAAGTGAGACGTTAGAAAGGATAGTTAAAATGGGGATAAGCTACATACCTCAAACCGACAACGTTTTTACAGAGTTAACTATCCAAGAAAACCTTGAAATGGGGGCATATCTGCAAAAAAGCTGGGAAACCGTAAAATCAAAGATAAATGAAGTATTTGAAATATTTCCTGAATTAAAACCATTTAAAAACCGAAAGGCTGGAACATTAAGCGGTGGGGAAAGACAAATGCTCGCGATAGCGAGGGGATTAATGACAAACCCGTCACTTGTAATCCTAGATGAACCAACGCAAAACCTTGCTCCCAAGGCAATAGCTGTTGTCCATGAAAAAATAAGGGAAATCAACAAGACAGGCGTAACAATATTCATGGCTGAACAAAATGCAAAGGCAGCCTTGAAAAACGCGGATAACGCTTATGTTTTATCGTCAGGCAAATGTGTATATAAAAACAAAGCAAGGGAGGTTTTGAAGGAGGACCTAAAAAAGTTGTTCTTCCCTATAGAGGAAGAAAAGCGATAGGGCTATGGCGAAAAATTTTTTGAAAGTCCCTTTCATGGTTTTCCCTAATGGCCTGCATTATCCCTTCACAACGCCCAGAGGCACCAGTCTCGCAACCTTCCTAGCTAACCCTGCCCTGTGGGATACCTCCGCCACCAGGTCTATGTCCTTGTACGCTTCAGGCGTTTCTTCGGCAACGACCTTTATGCTTGCAGCCTTCACTATTATTCCTCTGCCAGCCAGCCTGCTCGCCACCTCAGACCCCCTGAACATCCTGACGGCTTTCCTCCTGCTCATTGTTCTCCCTGCACCGTGTGCAGTGCTTGCGAAGGCAAGTTTTTCCCCTTCCCTTGTCCCGACAAGTATGTAGCTTGCTGTGCCCATGCTTCCTGGAATTATCACAGGCTGCCCCGCTTCCCTGTAGGGTTGAGGTATTTCAGGCCTCCCAGGCGGGAAAGCCCTTGTAGCGCCTTTTCTATGCACTATTAATTTCATTCTTTTCCCGTTCACCTCATGTTCCTCTATCTTGCCTATGTTGTGGCATACCCCGTAAATCAGCTTTAGTTCTTCTCCCGACCCAAATATTTTTTTGAATGCCTCCCTAACCCAGTGCATCACCATGTGTCTGTTTGCGAAGGCATAGTTTACTGCGCAGGCCATTGCTGAAAAATATTTTTCAGCCTCCCTGCTCCCCCAAGGTGCGTAGACAAGTTCTCTGTCCTTAGGCCTTATGTTGTACTTCTTTGCAGCCCTCTCAAGGATTCTTATGTAGTCTCCACATACCTCGTGACCTAGACCCCTTGAACCGGTGTGTATCATCACTGTTACACCTCCCTCCCCTGGCAGGCCGAACACCTTCGCCGTTTCAGGGTCATATATTTTATCTACCATCTGTATTTCTAGGAAATGGTTTCCAGCCCCCAAAGTACCCAGTTGCGGCCTCCCTCTTTGCTTTGCTCTTTCAGAAACAGCTGAAGGATCGGCTCCCTCCATTCTCCCGTTTTCTTCAAGCCTCTCACTGTCTTCAGGGTAGCCGAAGCCCTTCTCAATAGCCCATTCAACTCCTTCAACAAGAACTCGGTCCAGTTCCTGGACTGAAATTTTCATTTTACTCTTAGCCCCAACCCCGCAGGGGATCAACCTGAACAATGTGTCAAGTAATTCTTTGAGCCTGCTGCCCACTTCCTCGTGGCTGAAAGGCGTTGAAAGAATTCTCACCCCGCAGTTTATGTCGTACCCTATTCCCCCGGGTGAAATTACTCCGTCATCGAGGGAGAAGGCTGCCACACCCCCAATGGGGAAGCCATATCCCTCATGCCCGTCTGGAAGAGTCACAGAATACCTCTGTATTCCAGGCAGGCATGCAACGTTCCTACACTGTTCAAGGGTCCTGTCGCTCCTCATTTTCTTGAGCAAGGCCTCGTTGGCATATATCCTTCCGGGGACAAGCATCCCTTCCCGCCTGTCAAGGGGTATCTCCCAAGTAAAGGCATTGATTTTCTTTAATTCCACAACCATTCTTTCACCTTCCCGACGCTAAAAAAGTAAGCATCAATAATCGACTAAACCGGTCAAGATAGTAAGGAAATAACTCACCTTATTAAAAACCACCTATTTCTCCATCATTATCTTAATTTTTCTTTTTTATTGAAGGCACTCCCACCTTTAAAACAAATTCTCA
>JAOZGF010000266.1 GCA_027491845.1 Thermoproteota archaeon
GGAGAATTCATACCTGACAGGTCTGAAATAAAAAGGCTGATGCCTCGTTCCAGCCGCATCAGCAACCTATACCGATTTGTTTCTTCAAAAATAATTAAGAATAAAACTGAAACAATCAAAGTTTTCACCCCGAAAAACAAAGAAATAAAAATAAAGTTTAAGGGAGTTGTTCTTGAAAGAAAACTGCTGGAAAAAGGACTAGCTGCTGAAGCTGAAAAAAAGGGGATTCAATTCATACTCTCCTGTCACGCAAAAGAGTTTCATGAAAGAAAGGATTGCGTAGAAATACTCGTCAACATGGATGGAAAAACAAAACATTTGAAGTCAAGGGTTGTCATCGGAGCCGATGGATTCCCATCGGTGGTTGCCAGGTCGTTAAAGATGGAAACCGGGTACTCAAAAAAAGACGTTGCTTTATGCCTGAATAGAAGAATGATAAATGTTGAATGCGATGAAAATGAGGTTGAAGTATACTTCGGAACAAAATGGTCACCAGGCGGATATGGATGGATCATTCCAAAAGGAGGGGGAGAAGCAAACGTAGGAATCGGAATAAGGATGTCAAAACTTAAAAACACACTGAAACCAAGAAAACTACTTGATTACTTTATAAGTAAGCATGAGGTTGCTTCAAAAAAGCTTAAGAAAGCAAAAACAATTTCTTTTAACGCTAAAATCCTCCCAGTAGGTGGACTAGTAAGTATGGTTCAAAGGGATAAAGTGCTCTTGGCAGGCGACTCTGCCGGCACAATAATCGCAACTAACGGAAGCGGGATACCTACGGCTTTTGTTTCGGGGTCAATTGCTGGAGAAACCGTCTGTAACTACCTTAAAAAAAACGGTTTAATGCAGGAATACCGAAAAAAACTGGAAGGAGAAATTGGAAAAGAAATTGCTTTAGCCCTAACCTACAGAAGGTTTTCTGATAAGATAATGTTCAACAACGCTGTATTTCATGGTTTCATTAGGCTTGCAGGGGATGACGCTGTAAAAAAAGTGTTAAAGGGAGAAGAGACAAGGTTAAAGCCTTTACTGAGGGGGTTAGAGAAACTCAACCTCTTATAATTTTCTATTGAAAATATCGCGCTTACGTGATAATCATTGAATTTAGCGGTAATTTTAGCTGGGGGGTCTTCAAAAAGGTTTGGAGAAGACAAGGGAGCCCACGTGTTTCTTGGCAAAGCTTTAGTACAATATGTTATAGATGCATGTTCTCCCGTTGTTGATGAGATTGCTGTTGTTGTTAAAACAACAGAGCAACTTGAGAAATATAGAAAGTTGATAAAAAGAGTTGACGTCTTTCTTAGGGACAAAGAAAGGATTGAGAGCCCATTAATAGGTTTACTAACTGGTTTTGAACATTACCGCAAGGGAAAAGCGGTTGTTCTTCCTTGCGATAATCCGTTTGTGAGCAGTGAAGCAATAGAGCTAATGTTTAATTTTCTCACTTCAGAGTTCAGCGCAATCATCCCGAGGTGGCCTAACGGAGACATTGAACCACTTTTCTCGGTATATGATGTCAGTGAAATGCTTTCAGCGGTTAAGAAAGCGTATAGGTTTGGAAAACTTGACCTAAGGTCTCCCATAAAACTTTTAAAGAAAGTGCTTTATGTTTCAACCGAAGTATTTAAAACTTTGGATCCTGAACTCCTCCTTTTCACCAATATAAACGAACCTAGTGATTTAATTAGGTTAAAGAAGTTAAAAAGGAAATTTTAGCCCAGGAGAACTGCTAATCTTACTCCATTTCTTATTTTCCTTAACTTTCCTATGTCTTTTATCGTTCCCTGCGCCAGATACTTGTCTTTACCTCCCCCCTTTCCACCAGTCTCCTTAATTATTCTTTTAAGGATCTCTCTTGCATCGAAACCTTTGCTTGCAGCGTTTTTGTCAATCATCACAACAATTTTTCTCTCTTCACCTGCAGAATAAAGAATGACAATCGAAGGCCTGTTCCTCTCAATGACCTTTCCTCCCAATTTAATGAGTTCATCGAAATCTGCATCTTTAATTTCGCCTAGGAAAACGTTTATTTCCTTTACTTTAATTCTTCTTTTTTCGAGTTGTTCAACATGCATTTCAGCTATCTTCTTTCGAAGCTTTTCAATTTCTTTCTTGTCTCTTTTGATCTGGTTGAAAAATCTTTCAACTGTTTTTGGAAGCTCCTTCTTTGGGGTTCTAAGAAAACTTGAAATTTCAGCGATTATTTCATCGTTCCTCTGTATTTCCTTTATAGACGGTTTACCTGCTGTAAATTCTATCCTCACAATCCCATCTTGTATTCTTTTCGTCCCAATGATTTTTATGTAACCTGTCTCTAGCGTATTAGAACAATGAAGGCCGCCGCATGCTTCAACATCCCAGTTTTCAATGTTAACTATTCTTATTTTCCTTCCTGGAACAACTCCGCCTTGATATATTGAAAACCCGTATTTTCTTTCCGCAATGTCTCTTCTCTCCCATGAAACCTCTATTTTTCTGCCTTCCAATACTATTTCGTTGCTTTTCTTCTCTATTTCCCTTATTTCTTCGCTGGTTAATGGCTTGTAATGGGAAATATCTAACCTGGCTTTTTCAGGTGTTTTTTCAGCTCCTTCTTGCCAAACATGTTTCCCTAAAACCCTTCTAGCAGCCCCATTAACAATGTGTGTCGCTGTATGATGCCTCATTAATGATTTCCTTCTTTCAAGGTTTATTTCCCCCTTAACTCTCTGGTTCTCCTTTAAATAACATTTCTCTTTTAACTCATGAATTATCACGTCACCTTGCTTGAAAACACGCACAACTTCAAACCCATTTATTTTCCCTGTATCGCTTAACTGTCCTCCTGAGGTAGGGTAAAACAATGTCTTATTTAAAACCACGTATCTCCCGTTGAAGATTTTCAGAACAGTTGCAGTGAAATTATTCTTTAAGGGATGTTCATAGTAGAGGGGTTCTGTTCTAGGTAATCCGTTCAAGTTAAACTTAAGTTCTTCTTCACTTAACTGTCTTTTTTGTTCTTCCCTCACTTCTTCCATTTTCCTGTAGAAATCTTCTGGTACGTGGACATGGAGTCCCATTTTTCTCCCGATGTCTATGACTTTCTCTGGAGGAATCCCCTTTGACTCGTAAAGTTCAACAAAGGTTTTTACGTCGACTTCCCTCTTTTTAGAGAGCAATCTTTTAACATATTTTTCTCCTAGGTTTAAAGTTGTTTTATACCTTTTCTTTTCTAGTTCTAATATTTCAGGCAAGATTTCCATGCTTCTCCTGATGCGAGGGTAAGATCTAGAGAAGTAGTCCGTTTCCTTTTCAAAAAGTTTCAGGAGATCTATATCTAAGTTATATAAGTCTATTAAATTCCAGATCCTTCTAAGTATGGTTCTTAGATTATACCCTCCTCCAACGTTTGACGGGATAGCTCCATCTGCAACAGCGAAAATCACAGTGCGAACATGATCTGCAATCGCATAAATTGCATGTAAACTACTTAGTTGGGACTCGACGGATTCTAAACTGCACCCCATTTTCTCCAGAACCAATGATTTCGTTCTTTCAATACTTTCAGGGTCATTGAAATCAAGTGCCCCGCACAATTTAGAATATTCCAACTTAAGTTTTTCGTCAACGTGAATAGACGTTTCTTTTCTCAACCAATCTATCACTGGAGTGAAAACAGCATCATAGGCGGTAGGTGTCCCCTGAAGAAACCAACAAATCCTCTCTATCCCCCATCCAACGTCGATAACTTTAACATCAAGTTCTCTAGGTCTTCCGTTATCTAATTTAAACTGCATAAAGACACTGTTTGCTATTTCAAGTCCCTTCCCAAAGGATTCCAGGCATGGCCCAAGGTTTCCTCCGCCGCTCCACACGTCTTCCTTATAAGTTATCTCTTCAGGTTCTAAACCCATTTCCTTCGTTAGAAAGTCATAGTTTAACCTTATACATTCATCCATCCAGTACCCTTTCAAACGACTTGAAAGAAATGAGTGTTGTCCGCCCATAACAAACAAGGTGAAATGCCTTCCTGTTTTCCCAACGTTATCTATGTCAGTGAAGTTTTTCCCTCTAAACCTAATGCAGGGTTGAGCTATAGCAAGCGGGTTAGCTGGGGGGTCAATCGTGCCATTAAGGACCCATGGCTGAAAAGCGGCAATGGATGCTATGGTGAATTCTAGGTCTTCCCTCCACCTTGCAACAACAGGATAATCCTGCACTCTCGTATGACCATTTCTTTCAAAAAAAGAAAGCCATTTCTCAATTGTTTCATGAAAGTCAAGTTTTAAACGAGTTTCTCCAATAAATTTATAGCCTCCAATACATTCTGAGTCTCCGCAAAGGTTTTCATCAGGGTTTTGTGTCCAAAAAAAGTTTTTACAGCTTAAACATTTCTTTCTAATAAAGCCGTTTTCTCGAAAAAAAGGTATTTCATAAAATTTTTTTCCGAAAAATCCTTTGTCAATTAGGGACATATGTGCTTCACACAGTTAACTGTTCTTCCAAATTTTATTTCAAGTGAAAAGTAGTTAGGCTAAGACCTTTATATTTTATTAAGACCAATTTACTTGACAGGAAACTTTAACGTTAACCTCTAAAAAGTTGTGTAGAGTCGGTGCTTGCTGTTTGGTGTTAGTAGTGAAAGTTATTCTTTAAACTTTAAGGTTATTTTCACGTTTAAGTCGCTGAAGGCCTCCTTAATGTCTTCTGAAATATATTTAGCTGATTCATCTTTTTTGGAATAATTCAGTTTTATCTCTACCTTTTTCCCCTTCATTTTTACTTCGTCAACCTTGTGCAGGGAAACAATGTCCTTGCCTTGTAATGGGTCAAGTATTCCTTTAAGAACCCTTCTCACAAACTTTTCATCTAGTTTTGTGAAGCCTTTCTTTACTTCGTATTTGAGTAGGGCTGTTTCAAGCCCTGACTTTGACAGTGCCGCGCAATGATACTTTATCTTTGGAAGCCCTCCTAGGGCGTTTATTATATCTTTGAAGCCGAGTTTCTTTGCTTCCTCGATGGTTTTTCCTTTAACTAGTTCTGTCATAACCGATGTTGTCGCTATATTCGATGCACACCCATAAGATTCAAACTTAATATCCTTTATTGTATGAGTCTTTTCATCAACCTTAATGTAGAGCTTTAGAAGGTCTCCGCAAACTACGCTTCCCACTTTTGTAACAATATCGGCATCTTCCAGTCTTCCAACGTTGCGTGGGTTCATGAAATGTTCCACAACTTTTTCCGTGTATCCAATGTTTTTCCAGAGTTCTCTTTTCCCCATTTCATCATCTCATAAATTTAGAATTGTTTCCGTATATTATATTAACAATTGTTAACCTAATAAATTTATTCCTGCTCCTGTAAATCTCGGCTAGGAAAGCCTTAAAAACAGGGGGTTAATCAATATAGTTTTCCAATGTCTCTTAACCAATTGGATTGCTCGCTCTCAGTATCTTGTCAGTTCATGAGGTAGTTCGAAATGCGACTAATCATGAAATTCGGTGGATCCATCCTAAAAAATGGGAAAGACTATTTGAAAGCAGTGGAAATAGTGAAAAGACAACTCTCAAATGGAGACGAGGTAATAGTGGTTGTTTCCGCTCTAAAGGGAGTAACCGATAAGTTAATCTTTATTTCTCAGGAAGCCCTTAAAAGGAGGCCTGAGAAAGAAATCAAAGAGATAAAAGATATTCATCTTGAAATATGTAGGGAATGCATTAGAGACGCTAATCACCTTAGCTCAGTAAAGAAACTGTTAGGCAAGTTAGTTAACGACTTAAAAAGAATAACAACAGGCATTTATTACATAGGTGAGTTAACTGCTAAATCAAAGGATTACTTGCTTTCTTTCGGAGAAAAAATGTCTGCTTTAATATTGCACAGAGTCCTTCTGGATCAAGGAGTAAAGTCAAGCTACTTAACAGGTAGTGATGCAGGCATAATTACTGACTCTAATTATGGAGAAGCAACTCCAATATTTGACGAAACAAACAAGAGGGTTAAAAGAAAAATTGCGCCTCTCATCGAGCAGGGGATTGTACCTGTGGTAACAGGTTTTATTGCTGCAACAAAAGATGGACACACAACTACCTTGGGAAGAGGCGGTTCAGATTATACAGCAACGATATTAGGTCAAGCCTTACAGGCAGATGAAGTGTGGCTTTGGACTGATGTGGACGGCCTCATGACGTCTGATCCGAAGATAGTTCCTTCCTCAAAAACGATCTCAGAGATCTCCTACGTAGAGGCAGTTGAGATGGCGGTATTTGGAGCTAAAAAAATGCATCCAAGGGCATTGGAGCCTGCTATAAAAGCCAATATTCCTGTAATAGTAAGGAACATCAATAATTTACACAATCCAGGCACGAGAATTGTTAAAGAAACTAAGATAAGGCCCAAGGAAATTGTTAAGTCAGTTAATCTTTTTCAGGAAGTGGGGCTAATCAATGTAAGTGGTGCAGGAATGATCGGAAAACCTGGAACAGCT
>JAOZGF010000255.1 GCA_027491845.1 Thermoproteota archaeon
GACAGCTCAGCTAGAGGAGGAGGAGCCTTGTCAGCAAGTGCTGCAAGCGGTGCACCCATAGAATTCATAGGCACAGGAGAAAAAATAGAGGAATTAGAGGAATTCGACCCTGAAAGGTTCATATCACGCTTACTTGGAATGGGGGACATAAAGGGGCTTATTTCAAAGCTGGAAGAAGTAGGCGGGAAGCCCAGCCAAGAAACGTATCAGAGGTATGTCGCTGGAAAAATAACCCTCCAAGACGTGTACGAACAACTGAAGCAAATGAAGAAGCTCGGCCCCTTTAAAAAAATCCTTGATTACCTTCCGGGAACAGGCTTTAAATTACCTGACTACGGAATGGAACTTGTTCAGGATAAGATAGACGACTGGATTGTGATATTGCAATCCATGACACGTAAGGAGCTTACGGATCCCTCTATAATTGACAGGTCAAGGATCAAAAGGATAGCTTTTGGGTCAGGGAAGGCTCCTGCGGAAGTAAGGGAGCTATTGAAGTACTATAGAAAAATGAAGAAAGTAATGAAGAAAGTGTTGAAGAAAAGGTTAAAAGAGGCGGACATACTCTCAAAAGCCCTATACCCATAGACAACATAGTGAAAAACAATGCATGCAACAACCACAATGGAAAATGAGGACATTAAGCCCCTTTTTTCCTTGATTGAGAAACATAACCTATGCGACAAATGCCTGGGAAGAATGTTCCATAACTTAAAGCCAATGATAACAGAGGAAGAAAAGGGAAAATGTATAAGAAACTTTCTTTCAATGTTCTTCAACGTAAAACTTGGAGAAGTTGATGAAAGAAATTGCGAAATATGCAAAGGAGTCTTTTTAAACCTTGAAGGGATAATGGAGGAAGTCAAGAAAAAAATAAGTGAATACGAGGCAGAAACATTCGAAGTAGGGACAACGTTCCCCCCTGACGTTATTAAGAGGGAGGAAGAAATAATAGCCAGGGAAAACCTGATCCATGCAGAAAGCATAAAATCCAATTTTAACAACAAGCTTAGTGAAATGATCAAAAAAGAGATAGGTTTAGCCGTTGACCACGAGAGCCCGCACCTGCTCATTAACGTGAACGCCTATGCTCAAAAGGTTTCCGTAAAGGCGTCTCCCCTATTCATATATGGGAGATATCGAAAACTATTGAGAGGGATCCCTCAAGCCACTTGGACATGTAAGAAATGTTCAGGAAAGGGCTGTCCAGCCTGCAACGGAACCGGGAAGATATATAAGGAATCCGTGCAAGACCTAATATCCCACGTCTTATTGGAGGAAGCCAAGGCTAAAAAAAGCAAGTTCCACGGTGCAGGAAGGGAAGACATAGATGCAAGAATGCTTGGAAGAGGCAGGCCTTTCGTAATTGAATTAATAAACCCTAAAAAAAGGAAGATTAACCTAGAAGAACTTGAAAAAGAAATAAACAAAAGAAACAAGGGGAAAATAGAGATAATAGGCTTAACCTTCACGAACAGGGACAAAAAGAGGGAAGTAAAGGTTTTGTCAGAGAAAGCAATAAAGAAATATCGTGCACTAATTGAAATTAAGCCAAAGGTAGATGAGGGGGACGTTCAAAAACTTGACAAACTTGAAAACCTAGAAATAATGCAGAGAACACCTACAAGGGTTCTGTCAAGGAGGAAAGACAAGGTAAGGAGAAAAAGAGTATATGAAGTCAAGGCGAAAACAATTAACGACAGAAGAATGGAGCTAACAATAACATGTGATGGAGGCCTTTACGTAAAAGAACTAATAAACGGGGACTCAGGTAGAACAACTCCCAGCATCAGTGAAATACTTAATAAAAAAGCTGAATGCACAGAGCTAGACGTAATAGATATAATGGAGGCCCCATAAATACTTACCGGTACAGTGGAATATTAATAAATAAAAGAACCCAAAAAGATTATTATCTCTTACATGGTGTTGCTCATGGGGAAGAAATCACACGGCTTGTTTAAGGGAAGCAGGAAGCTCAAGAAAAAAGTCAGGGAAAAGGGACTATACCCCCTTTCCAGGATAATGTATGAGTATAAGGACAACGAAAAAGTCCTGATAAAAATAGATTCGTCTGTTCACAAAGGAAGGCCTCATCCAAGGTTTCATGGAAGGATTGGGGAAGTAATTGGTAGGAGAGGGAGGGCATACATTATAAAAATGAAGGACATAAAAAAGACAAAGTATTTAATCGTTACACCAGAACATTTGCGTCCCTTCAATCCAGCTAGCAAGCAATGAGGCAGAGGTCATGGTTGAAATCCTAGAGAGAAAACCTATTTCTATGTATGAAGCAAAGAGGATAATTGAAAAAAATAAAAGGGACGAAGAAAGAAATTATTTCGAAAAGATAACCCTAGAATATCTTAGGCCGTACACAAAAGAAGTAAAAGAGGAAGTAGTGAAGGAAATTATTGACAAACTGGTTAAGGATTACGGTTTCCCACTTGAAACAGCCATTGAAACAGTGAATTGCCTGCCTAAAACAGTTTCTGAGTTGATTGCCATTACTGAAAAAAAGGTTTCCCTCAAACTTAATGAATACAGCGAAATCCTTGAGTTCATCAAGGAAACAATTGAAGCAGTCAGTGAATAAGCAATGAGGAGAAAAGAGAGAAAATACGAGGACTACGCCTACGTCCTAGACTACCTAGAATCCGGACATATCTTTGAAAGGAAACCGAAATTTGAAAGGGAACCTATAGTCCAAGCCCTTGGCGAGAAATACTTCCTCCTGCTTGAACTCGTTGCAATAAGAAACGTTAGCATTAACATTAGGGAAAAACTCTACATAGGGCCTGAAACGAAAGTCAAAATAAAATATGTCAAGGGACTGATCCCATTCGAAAAACTCACAGGCCAGGCGAAAGCAGAACTTGAACCTGTTGTAGAAGAAATAGTTAACAGCAATCCTGAAAAGTTCGTTGAATTCTTTAACCAATCATTTCCCATAACAAAGAGGCTTCATCAACTGGAGCTTTTGCCCGGAGTTGGAAAGAAAATAATGTGGAACATTTTAGAGGAAAGGAAAAAGAAAGAATTTAGTAGTTTCGAAGATATTGCTGCTAGAACAAGGCTGAAAAACCCTAAGCAAGCTATAATTAAAAGGATACTTGAAGAAATCAAAGGACATGAAAAATATAGGTTGTTTGTTGGTTAAATGGAAGGAAACCTCTTAGAATATACACAGAGACTCCTTAAAAGCTATGGACTAAAGCCTTCAAATAAATTATCCCAATACTTCATAGTGGATGTTCATGCAATAAGAAGGATTGTTGAACTAGCCGACCCAGCTAGGGACGACGTCGTTTTGGAGATAGGTTGTGGGACAGGGAACCTAACAAGGTTTATAGCTGAAAAAGCTGGAAAAGTCATAGGAGTAGAAATAGATAAGAGACTGTTAAACGTTTTGAGAAACGAATTATCATGTTATGAAAACGTAGAGCTTTTAAACAAGGACGCATTACAACTGGAGTTCCCAAGCAACTGCATAATAGTTTCCAATGTCCCTTACCACATTTCCTCCAGACTCGTTCTAAAAACTGTTGAAGCTGAATTTAAAAAGGCAGTCCTAACGTTCCAGCACGATTTTGCCAAGAGACTTTATGGCAAACCAGGGACTAAAGAGTATGGCAGACTAACCTTGAACGTCGGTCTTAAGTCGCTTGTACAGCCATGTGAAATACTGGGAAAAAAAGCTTTTTACCCTCCAGCATCTGTTAATTCCCAAATAATCCTCTTAACGCCTAGGAAGCCCATGCTAAACAAAGAGGAAGAAAGGGTTTTTAAGAAAGTTATTGAGGTAGCCTTTAAACACAGAAACAAGCTATTAAAAAACTCCTTTTCACTGCATATTAAAGAAATATCCAGAGTAACTGGAATGAGTAAAGGAGAAATACTAGGTCGATTAGCTTCTGAAAACTTGCTGGATAAAAGGCCCTTTGAACTCGATTTAAACCAATACGTTGACCTTACAAAAAAACTTGTGAACTTGTAAGTTGTGAGGCAGCAGAGGAAATACCTATCTTTAAATAGGCACCCTACTACTTATTTAAAGTAGCTTAATTATCAAGTAGTTTCAGGTGTGAAAAAATGCCTTTAAGACCTGCCAGGGCATATACGAAATACAGCGGTCCTCCCTACACCAGGAAGGAATACGTGAAAACAAATCCTCCGTCAAAAGTTGTAAAAATGGTTATGGGAACTGTTAAAGACGATTACGAGTACGAATTATCCTTGCTAGCCAGAGAAAAAGTCCAAATCAGGGCAAACGCATTGGAGGCGGCAAGGGTTGCTTCAAACAAGTACATGCAAAACATGGCTGGGAAAGATAAGTATTTACTGCTCATAAACGTTTATCCCCATCAAATCCTGCGTGAGAACCCTATCCTGTGCACAACACACGCCGACAGATGGCAGGAAGGAATGAGAAGGGCGTTTGGAAAACCGATTGGGAGGGCTGCAAGGGTAGAGGACGGAAAACCAATAATAATCATAAGAACTTACTCGGAGCACGTTGAAACAGCCAAGGAAGCGCTCAAGAGAGCTAAAGACAAACTGCCCAAGAAATATACAATAGAAGTAAAGAAACTTGAAAAGGTAGCTGCTTAGGAAGAAAAACCCAAATGAACATCAAAATAACTGAGAGAAATGTTAAAGACGAAATAATTAAAGGACGGCATAAGCTAGTTGTCTTTGAAGGACCTGAAGGGTTACTGGACAAACTGAAAGACTTAGCTGGGGAAATAGAGAAGGAAAAAGATGTGGCAGTTGTGGTCATCGGCGACCCCTGCAGGGGCTCTTGCGACTTAAAAGCATCACACATCCCTCAGGCAGACCTGGTTTTCCATTTCGGACACGTCCCAACTGTTTCCACCCACCATAAAAATCTTCGTTTCGTGGACGCATGGGTTGAAGTCAAGAACCCGCTCAAAAAAATGTTAACAAAGGAAAACCTTGAGATCATTGGTTCAATGGGTAAAATAGGTTTAGCAACAACGAACACTTACGAAAAGATATGTGTAACTGTTAAGAAATTCTTGGAGAAGGAAGGGTTCAACGTGTTAGGTGAAATAGCTGAAATAACGGGGTGCAACTTTGATAAGGCAATGGAAATAGAGGAAAAAATCGATTCATTCCTTTTCGTAGGAGACGGCAGGTTTCACCCCATAGGCTTAAGTCTTGTAACAGAAAAACCTGTTTATAAACTGGGCCTTGAAGAAAAAAACATAAAAAACCTAGAAGAAACAAAGGAAAAAATAGTTAGGAAGAGGCTGGCCATAATAGAAAAAGCAAGGGAAAGCAAAAAAATAGGAATACTCATTGGATTGAAAACAGGTCAAAAAAATATTTCAAGCGCATTAAAAGTAAGGGACCTCCTTAGCAAGAAGTATGAGACAACCTTGATAGCGATGGACGAAATAACCCCAGCAAAAACCCTTAACTTCAAAGGAATAGATAGCTACGTTGTAACAGCTTGCCCAAGGGTTCCCTTGGATGATGTTGAAAACTACGTGAAACCCATGTTAACCTTAAAAGAAGGAATCTACCTCGCCAGGGGCGGGAGGCTTCAAATATTATAGAGAGGATTACAAAGAAAAAACTTGAAATGATCCTGGAAAAACTTGAAAAATATGGGGAGCCAAAAATAGAGTTGGAACAATACGTTACAAATCCTCAAGTAGCTGCTGAGTTACTGTTCCTAGCGTACCTTTGCGGAGACATAAAAGGAAAAAAAATATATGATTTAGGCACGGGAGTTGGGACATTGGCCATAGGAGCATCGTTACTTGGGGCAAAGGAGGTTTACGGAGTTGACGTTGACGGTGAAGCGCTGGAAGTAGCTAAACGTAATGCGGAAAAACTAAAAATAAAAAATATTAAGTGGGTAAACAAGTCAATTGATCTGGTTGATGACCGTGCGGACGTCGTCCTACAAAATCCACCGTTTGGAACGAAGAAAAGAAAAATGGATGCGTTCTTCCTTGGAAAAGCATTACAAATAGGAGAAATAATTTATTCAATCCACAAAAAAGGAAACATGCCTTTTTTATCCCAAAAAATCAAGCAGTTTAACGGAAAAATAACCCATATTTTAAACTCAAAACTAGTGATTCCGCACACCTTCCCACACCACAGGAAAACTAGGTACGAGGTGGAAGTCCAAATATTAAGGATTAAAAGAGAAAGTTAAAAAGAGGGCAAAGAAATGGTTGAAGAAGTGAAAACAGGGAGTTTGGTGATTCCTGGAGACGAGTTAAGCATAATTGAGGCATTCACTCCAGGCAAAAACGTCTATGAAGAAAATGGAAAAATATGTTCAGCTACCATAGGAATAATCCTTAAAGACATGGTGAAAAGAGAAGTATCCGTTTACCCTAGGACAAGGATTCCTGTTACATTGGAGAGAGGGGACATTGTGCTTGCCGAAATAATTGACGTAAAAGAAAAATTTGCACTAGCAGATATAGCTGCAAAAATTTATCCCAGAAAAACAAAGCTCCTTTCAAAAAGCCCAGGGGTAATTCCAATCTCAAACGTCAAAAAAACTTACTTAAAAAACTTGTATGGAGCCTTTCTTCCTGGAGACATTGTGAAGACAAGAGTCATTGAGGTGAAAAACGGAATAGCCATACTCACCGTATCTTCACCAGACCTAGGCGTAATCTACGGGTACTGTGAAAAATGCAGGAACCCTGTTCAAAAAGAAAAAAGGATGTTGAAATGTAGGAAATGCGGGAACGTCATTAAAAACAGGAAAATATCCCGTGACTACGGAAAATCATTTTATGTATAGGCAGTAAGTGATGAAAAATGGAAATAAAAATAGAAGAAATGGGAAAAAACACTGTCAGGGTAAAAATAAAAGGCGAAACACACACCCTCTGCAACCTCATAAGGGTTAAAGCATACGACACGGACAAAGTAGAATTCATAGGTTACTCAATCCCACACCCCCTCCTTGAAGAAAGCGAGATATCCCTAAAAACAAAGGAAAACTATAATCCAATCGACACCCTGCAAGAAACAACAGAATACATCATAAACGAGTTAAAGAAACTAAAGGAAAAAGTTAAAAATAAGTTAACAACAAAATAACAAAAATCTCCAAAAGGTGAAAAAGGATTTTCTGCGAAAAATGCGGGTCACTCCTCACCATAAAAAAAGAAAAAAACAAGAAATTATATGTATGCCCCAAATGCGGGGGAAAAACAGAAATAAATGAGGAAATAAAAATAGAATACAAAACCCAAATCGAAAAAGAAAAAAAGGAGATAACCATTATCGACGAAACAAAGCATCTGATGCCTACAATCAGAACGGAATGCCCAAAATGTGGAAATAAAGAGGCATACTGGTGGCTTACACAGACAAGAAGCGCCGACGAACCCGAAACAAGGTTCTATAGATGTACAAAATGCAAATATACTTGGAGAGAATACTAATGAACTTAACCTAATTAAACCTAGGATTTTCCTTCGAACCAAGGAAACTTAACAAAAGCAGTTCGAGGCCATAAAAAAGAAAAATTAAAGGAACAGCTCCATGGCAACAGCGATCGCCAGCGAAGATTAGTTAACTCACAAGTTTTCTATGTTTCATTCACAACCTAACACCCTACAATCTGTATTCTCCATGAAAACACTGTTTTCGAAAAAACGAACTCTTCAAATGGAAGTAGCAATTCTTTTTATAGCAACTCTTTTAATTAGAAAGGTTACAATTCTACAATTAGTGATGAGCCATGTCTCTCTCACCTGAACTTTATGAAACAATCGTCAAGATAATCGAGGAGAAAGTGAGGGAAATAAAAGTTAAAAGAGAGGAATTTGACAAACTGACAAGTGAAACAACAAAGATTGCAGAAAACCTAAAAAAGCTAGCTCAAAGGGTTGATGAATTAGCTGTAGCTCAAAGGAAAACAGAGGAAAGATTAGCAAGGCTAACTGAGAGGGTTGACAAGTTAACTGAGAGGGTTGACAAGCTAGCTCAAAGGGTTGATGAATTAGCTGTAGCTCAAAGGAAAACAGAGGAAGCTGTTGCGAAATTAACAATTCAAATGGGTAACTTATCTGTCAACGTCGGTAAATTAAGTGACGTCATTGGCTTCGGCCTTGAGGACGTCGCAAGAGTTGTTGTTCCAGGTTGGCTTGAAAGACATGAAAAAATTTACGTAGAAGACCTTACAAGAAAGTTTTTTGAAGTAGATGGAGAATTGATAGAAGTTAACCTCTATGGCGAGGGGTTAAAGGGAGAAAAAACTATATATGTTCTTGGCGAAACAAAATCTAGGATTCATGGAAAAGACGTGAAAGACTTTTCATCCAAGCTAGTGAAACTGAACAAGTTGTTTCAAGACAAAGAAACGTACAAGCTCATGTTCGGCTTCCTAATTTACCCTGCAGCCGAAAAAGAAGCGGGCAAACACGGAATAAAAACAATTGCATCCTACATGAGGTGATACCCTACCCCAACACATTAGAGCCTTACCCTATTCTATTCTCTTTGAGAATACGTTAAGAAACTCTATTAACTTTCTTCAGGAAATTAAGTGACCGCCCCTAACCTGTTCCCCCTGAAATAACGCAAAGCAACCAACTTCTCTTCCAAAATTTTTCCTTCCAGATAAAAACGTTTTTAAAAAATGAAGCTTCTCAACAAAGAGAGAGGGTTTCCTAGAAGATTTAAGGCAGTTAAATTTAAATCCATAACAAACCCTTTCTCTTACAAAGGTTTTTCTTAAAAAGGATTCTGCATGAAAGTTAAAATCACTATTACAGGAGAAAAAGTTCACGAAGTAGGCTACAGAAGTATTCTGCTAGCTGAAGCCTTAAGGCTTGGACTAGATTTCTTTAACACATACAACACATTCATAGAAGGAAAACAAGCAGTCATTACGACACTTCAAGGAAAAGAAAACCAAGTAAATCGCTTCATTAACTATGTAAAGAGCTTCAAGCCAAAGCACGCCCTAGTAAAAGAAATAAAAACAGAAGAATTCAAAGACAAGATACCCCCAATAGAAAGAACTATAAACATGTTTCAAATGGAGCAATGGGTCAAGGGAATAGACATACTATTAGAAATAAGAAAAAACACTGAACTAATACCTGAAATAGCTGAGAACACAAGACTAATACCTGAAATAGCTGAGAACACAAGACTAATACCTGAAATAGCTGAGAACACAAGACTAATAAGAGAAGATTTAAAAGACATGAGGGGCAGTTTAAAAGACTTAACAACCATTTTGAAAGAAAGATTTGAGAGATTAGAGAAGGAGATAGAGAAAATAAAGTTGGCTCTTCAGAAAGCAGGAATAAAAATTTAAATTGAACGTAACATGTTCTTTATATTTACGGCTCACAAGCTCACGTAGCCCTTGAAAAGGATGTAACATTCTAGGGTGCCTCATGCATTACAAAGCTGGAAAGAATAAAGTGCAAGGAGCCTTTAAGAATTCATAAAACAAACTTAAATTAGATAGTCAAACTTAAGATGCTGTAGCATAATGTAGCACGTTAACATTAAGAGTTTAATTGTTTTTAACAAGATTAACAAGAGCGGTGAATATAACTTTCCATTTATTTCTGAGAGGAATGCGTGAAATAATTGTTAATAATTGTTAATAATAGAAATAAGTAGATAATAAGGGCAAGATTGTTAATCCCTTTGAGTTTGAAGGAGGCCTTCATTGAAGCCTTTTCAAGGAGCTTTTTATCATCGAACTCTAAATCCACTTGAACT
>JAOZGF010000257.1 GCA_027491845.1 Thermoproteota archaeon
GGGGAAGTCAGGGAGAGAGCAGTACATAGCCTGTTCCATGTGTGGTAAGAGGGTTCCAGCGGACAAAATAAAAAAAGTCACAACATGGTACTCCCCTGCAGAGTACGCTATAACAAAGGAGCTAAGGAAAAAGGGAACAAGGATAGGTTCTTACAGGATCGTGAAATACTACTGCATACCTTGTGCAGTACATAGGGGGATAATCAAGGTTAGGGCTGAGGAGGAAAGAAAGATAGTTAAACCCCTCCAAAAAAGATAAGAAAATTTATTTCTCCGTCAAAGCCCTCTTAATCATTTCATCCACAGGAGGAAACCTTCTCCTTCTTTTCACGTGGGCAGGATATCTCCCAATTACTTTCAAGGCCCTTTCAACAATTTCTTCAGCTTCTCCAACCCTATATTCCTTCCAATTAATAAAGTGACTGTAGTTAGCGGGCCTAGCTGAGTCAGGTGAAAACTCATCTATCTTTGAAGGGTCGATGGCTACGGTTACGAGGTCAAGTTCCCTGTGCACGCTTAAAACCGACGTGAAAACAGCCCTAGGCTTAACCTCATTGTCTATCCTTAGCCTTGAAAAACCATTTTTGACTTTTAAATTGAAAAGTTTTGTTTCAACTTTCCGTTTAACATACTCTGTAACCGCCCAAGCCACGTCTAAGGCACCATACCGCCTGAAAACTTCGTCAGGTATGGAGTTCTCGTTCAAATGTACATGAACACCCTTTCCAGACCATATAAGGTAAAAAGATTTCTCCACCCCCTCATTTCTCAATTCATCAATAACTAGTGAAGCCGCCTTCAAAGTCGTTTTCCAGTCACACAACTCATTGTCTATGTCCCACGTTGGAGTGGCTTTCTCAACCAATTCACCGTTGAAGGCATCCTCAATTGTTTCAAGCCTAACGTATCTTTCAACAGTGGCGTAAAGGGTTCTTAATTTAGGGAAGAAACCCATGATTTTGTCCAAGTCCCTTTCCTTTTTAATCGTTAAGGGAACGTAAAAATCACCTTTAGGAAAATACCTAGCCATTCTCAAACCATTTTCAAAGTGAACGGCAACCCATCTACCCCTGCAAAATTCAACGACTTCTCTCCTCACGATAGGCTGCAAATAATGAAGTTTTAAATCTGTTTCCTTCAAGGAACCTCATCACTAGCTTTTTTCTTTGTCTCAATGATTTTCTCAGTTACTTTACTGGGCAATGCAATGTCTTCAACCCTGCCAACAGGTTGAACAACCCTCAGCCCAACCCCTTCCTTAATTTTTACCTCATACATTTTAAGGTCATGGGGTGTTTGCCTCATTTTCTCCACCAATAAATACCTTCTTAAAAAGCCTGACTTAACACTCCTCCTAAACCTTATTATCCCGTCTGCAACGTGTTCAATCCCCCAGCCAAACGCCTCAGATGTTGTTATCGCGTACTGGGAAGTAGCCATCACGGTGAAACCCCACTTACTAAGGACTTTTTTAAGAAAATAGCTGAACTTCCTGGATAATGCGGGTTTGTCAAGCCAGAAAGCACTTAATGAATCGATTATTAAACGTGCATCACCGTATCCCAAGTGCTTCTTAGCTTTCACAACTTTCTCAACGAGTTCTTCAGGGTTAAGCGAGTTAAGCATCCATTTGTCGTTCTTCTTACCCATCAAGGCATCTATTATAACCATTAACCCTTCCTTCATCGGTTTGGAAAAATCCATGTTAAACTGTTCAGCCTGCGCGACGATGGACTCCCTTGACTCTTCAGTTGTCACGTAAATGACCTTCTCCCCTAACTGAATCCCCTTCCAAGCAAAGCAAAGACACAATATTGTTTTTCCGGTTCCAGGCTCACCAGTGACGGCTACAAAGAATCCCTTAGGTATTCCTCCACCTAGAATCCTGTCAAGCTCAGTTATGCCTGTGGATATTCTTTCAACAGCATCCCGCATTATTTCACCATCTACTTAAAAAGGAAAACAATTAGGATTACTGTATGGTTTTGCAAATAAAAAAAATTTAAAGGGGAAAGGTCTTAAAAACACTTTACACCAGTTTTTTAGTTTTCCTTTTTTCAAAGGCTTCCGTGTAGGCTGCAAAAGCCCGCATAAACATAGGTTAACCTGTTGTGGAGAACACGCAATAGGGAGTTTATGTAGCCTTGACCAAACCATACAAAATACTTGAAATAGATCTTTCAAGGGGAAAATTCCGCACGTCAGATTTAAAAGAAAACATTGTGGAGAGGTTTATAGGAGGCAGAGGAGTAGCCTCAAAGATTTTCAGGGAAAAACAAACACCAAACATTAATCCACTTGGCCCAAGGAACACGTTAATTTTTTCAGTTGGGCCGCTTACAGGGTCAAGCGTTCCCACGGGCAACAAGTACGGCGTCTTCTTTAAGTCCCCCCTCACAAACATTTTTTGCGAATCCTACTCAGGAGGGTATTTCGGGCCGCATCTTGCATGGACAGGTTACATGGCCGTAGTCATACGGGGAAAAGCAAGCAAACCCGTTTACATCTGGATAACTGAGGAATCCGTCGAAATAAGGGGGGCTGAACACTTATGGGGTAGGGACACGAGGGAAACAGAGGACTTAATAAGGGAGGAGAACGGAGGAGAAAGGAACATAAGGGTTGCATGCATTGGGCCTGCAGGAGAAAGGATGGTTAGGTTTGCCTCCATAAAAAACGATTACTGGAGGGGCGCCCACAGAGGAGGGGGAGGGGCCGTAATGGGGTCAAAAAAACTTAAGGCGATAGCTGTT
>JAOZGF010000282.1 GCA_027491845.1 Thermoproteota archaeon
ATCATCGGCGTGATAGGTATGATAAACAAGGAAACGTTGGGGATCGGTTACGAATTAATTCAAACAGCAATTGCAGGGGAGTTTGCTTTCCCTCTTTATTTAATTATCTTCATAATGATGATGAAAATTTTGGCTGTGGATGTAACTCTTAATTGTGGAGGTTGCGGAGGGCTTTTCGTCCCTTCACTTGTAGTAGGAGCAATTCTTTCTACCTTCTTCGTGGAAGCCCTAGGTTTACCTTATAAGTTCATTTATGTTGCTGCTGGAATGGCCGCTATATTAGCTGCAACTTCTAAGGCACCCTTAACAGCTATTTCTTTTGTAGCTGAAACTTGCGGTCCAACGACAATTATACCTACATTAGTGGCCACGGCGACAAGTTATATTCTCTCAGGCAACATTTCTTTTTTCAAACTTCAATTGCCTTATAGGCCTCTAGAAGAAGACTTAGCTTTAAGCGAAATGTATTTAAGGGTTTCTGAGTCTAGTGTGAGTCTTATAGAGAAAACCAAAGCCTATCAGCTAATGACGGAAAACCCTATTGCTCTGAACATTAACGCCAAAATTGAAAGCGTTTTTAACAAGATTAAAGGATATAATTTTAGGGTATATCCCGTTGTAGACGAAAGTTCTAGGTTAGTAGGCTATGTGAACTTAGAAGATTTGCTTGCCTCACCAGGTGAAGCTTCAGAAATCAAATTAAAAGAAATAGTGAGGCCTGCCACTTCACTGCCGCCCAACTGCAGTTTAAAAAAGGTGATAGAGAAAATGCTTTTAGAAGGAGTTGATCACGTTTTCATAGTAAATGAACGAAGAGAACTTTTAGGTGTGATAGCTGAGCTCGACGTAATTAGAATGCTATTAGATAAATTTGCAATGGAAGAAATTCGCCTTCAAAAAAAAAGAAAAATAATACCAAATGAAAATATTAATGGCGCTTAGTGTTTTTAGGCCTCACAATTCTTTTTAGCAATGAAGTATAATTCACATCCTTTTCGTATGAGCCCTTTGGACAATGGAACAAAGCAATAAAATTTAAAATTTAAAACTTAACAATTGTTAACTTAATGAAAATAAAAACCAACTTAACAGAACTCATAGGAAACACACCTATACTCAGGATAAATAACCTAACTAGTCCAAAGGATGCAACTTTACTTGTTAAACTTGAATGGTACAATATTGGTGGATCCGTTAAAGACAGGATGGCTTTATATCTCATTAAATATGCCGAATGTGCTGGTAAATTGGCCTCAAAAAGGACAATTATTGAAGCAACATCAGGTAACACAGGTATTGCTTTAGCAATGATAGCCGCGAGTAAAGGATATAAAATCACCATTGTGATGCCTGAATCCGTGAGTTTGGAAAGAAGAAAAATAATAAAAGCCTACGGAGCTAAGTTAATTCTTTCGCCTGCAGAGAAAGGAACATGGGGGGCCATTGAGCTGAAAAGAAAGCTGTTAAAAGAGAACCCTGATAAATTCGTTGACCTAGATCAGTTTAGGGATCCAGCAAATGTTTTAGCCCATTACATGACTACAGGCAAAGAAATAATAGAGCAAACAGAGGGCAAACTTGATATGGTTGTCACAGGAATAGGCACGGCTGGAACAGGCGTCGGAGTATCCATGAGGGTTAAAGAATTTAACCCTAACATAAAAGTTGTAGGCGTAATCCCACAGTTAGGTCTGTCGATCGAGGGATTGAGAAACCCAAATGAACCTTATTCAACGAATCTTTATAGAAAGGAAATGTTTGATGAAGTAATAGAAATCACTAGCAACCAACTTAACGATGTCTTAAGGGTGGCCAGGGAGACCGCGAGGAAGGAGGGATTACTTGTTGGGAAGAGTTCAGCAGCGATCTTACATGTTGCACTTAAAAAGGCAAAGGAACTGGGCAAAGGAAAAACAATTGTCGCCATACTTCCAGATTCAGGTTTGAAATATTTATCCACCAATCTTTATTAATCCTTATCAGCCCTCACAATTCTTTTTTTCACAAATTAAACCAAAAAAAGTAACCTTTTTCCCTTGAGACAACACAATATGTAGTTCAGGTTAAATTGCAGTTGCACTTAAAAACACCTTTTATTGAATAAAAATGAAATCGGGTATAATGCAATGATGGAAATAATTCTGCCTCTTATTGGAACCATTGTAACGGTAATTATTTCCATAGCCATGCTTGCCTACTGGTTAGGTAAAAGACTCACTGAGATCGAAGGGAGATTTAATCAAAGGCTCACGGAGATTGAAGGAAAATTTAACCAGAGATTTACTGAAATCGAAGGGAAGTTTAATGAAAGGCTCAATGAAATGGAGAAGAAGTTTAATGAAAGGCTCAATGAAATGGAGAAGGAATTTGGTGAGATTTATGGAAACTTTAAGTCAATAAATCTCAGATTAAACGGGCTTGAAGAAATGATAAGAGGATCTGCTTCCGCTTCAACAGAGGCTCACAGGGTCATCACAGACTTCCTTGCCTTAAAGGGGTTAATTGATAAAGCTGAGGCTGAATATTTAAGCGCTAGAGTCAGAGGAGTGTTCCAAGCGTATGCGTTAAATCCTTTAAGTGAAGAGGAGCGTCGCTTTATACTAGACTTGTTTTCCAAAGATGTAGATGAAGCAACTATTGAGGAAGCAGAGAAAGCATATCAGATAGGCTTAAAGCTGTTCAGAGAAAAGCTTGACAGCAGGGGTTTCTTATTAGCCATGGCTGCATCCTATTTAAGAGGGTATTTAATAAGTAGGGAAGTTAGGAAATCTAAGAAGAAAAACGTTAAAAAAAAGTGACTCTTTTTTTTCGAAGAAACTAGCCATGACAATTATTCTTCACTTCTTCTTTCTTTAATTCTCTTCTTCCTATTAATTATCTTCTAATTTTTCTTTACCCCCTATGTTTTGATAGGGAAAGGTTTAAAAAAAGGATTAAAATGTTAGAGAAAAGGGTTTTTAGAGATGTTTACCTTGTAGGCGGGCCAGAAATAACTGACCCTGGAGACTGCTGTATTTACGCTGTCTACGCGCATCCTTACATTGTTCTGATCGATTCTGGACTTGGAAGAAATACTGAAGATATTATAGAGAATCTGAAGAAGTTCAACTTAAATCCAAGCAAACTCAGGGCAGTGATAGCTACGCATTATCATGCAGATCATATAGGTGGATTGTTTAGGTTGAAAAAAGAATTTAACGTTGAAATTATTGCCCACGAATTAGACTCGAGAGAAATAGAGGAAGCAGATGAAAAAAGGACGGCTGCAACTTATTATCACGTGAAAATAAGGCCATGTAAAGTTGATAAAAAGATTAAGGCATCGCAGGAAGCAATTAAAATAGGTAAGAAAACCTTTAACGTTATACATATTCCTGGACACACTCCAGGAAGCATAGCCGTTTACCTTGACGTTCAAGGGAAAAGAATATTGTTTGGACAGGACATACACGGCCCATACTTACCTGAACTAGGGTCTAATCCTCAGCAAGCCAAGGAATCTTTAAGGAAGCTTATTGAATTAAAGCCTGACATACTTTGTGAAGGACACTTCGGCGTAATTGAGCCACGGGAAGAAGTAATTAAGTACATTAATCATTATATTTAAGGTTTAAGAAAGAAAGAGGAAGACCAAAAAAATTATTTAATCAACCTGTTTTCCTTGCAGTTTCTTGCATAAACTCCTTTATTCTTGAAAGAGAAAGGCGAATCGTTTTCTTTAACACTATCATTTAATAGATCTTCTCCAATAAAAACGTCAGGTTCTTCCTCCATTTCCTCGATTATTTCAGCAGTTGCATTCATGAAGACATTTATGTTATAAATGAGTTGATCCATGTCCTCTTTGGTTGCCATTTTTCTTTCTATGTCATCTATCCTGTTTTTAATGTATTGGAGTTCCTTCAAAATTTTCTTTGTGACCTCATCCATTTTGAGACACTCACCAACATCCTCTTCTGGAAAGTTCAAAAATGAAATTTTTAGGCTGAGACAGTTAACTATGTAACAGACAAAAAAATATATAAACTTATTTGCACGTCACACGTAAAAACAAGCCTAGGAATAGTTGTATTGTGCTGAGAATTATTTTATCCTTGATGTTTGGGCTTTCATGGCTGGACAATGAAGAGATACATGACAAGGTACCTCGAAAGAAAATGCATTTAGATAGGATTAAGGCTAGGTGATTTGTCTTAGCGGAACGAGAAGAATATGAATTATCTGCAATTACAAGCTTACGTAAACTTCTTTCAGCAGGTGGGCTGCAAGCTACGAATTTGTTTTTAGTCCCTAATGAACTGTTGATCTCACTTGAATGTTTGTAATTGCTTACCTTGCCTTGTTCTTTAGCCCTCACATGCCCGAAGTATGGATATGATAACAAAAGAACTCCGTAGACAGAAAGCCGCCTTTTAAACTTTTCATAGTCAAGCTCCACTTTCTCCTCAAGGGGTTCTATTACGGAAAGAATGTAAAAGCTACCGCAAGGAGGTTGAGGCGCCTGATCCGGTGAACTTGCCGTGCAGTAAGGTTAGATGCCGGTGTTATAAATTTATGACATTTTCCATTGTTATCTATGGATTATTTCAAGTTTATAGACTTTAAATTACAACCAACGAAGCCCACGTGTTATAAGTGTCAATGTGGGAAGCGTAAACGTAAGTTTTGAATTAAGGAAAGGATTAGAAAAGGTTTAAAAATATTAAGGGTAAGCTACTAAAATCACTGTTTTTTCCAAGGCAAGGTAAAAGGTGTTTTAGTTGAAAGACGTGTGGGAGATAATTGAAGAAATAGGTTTACCTGGAAGGGACCTCTATGAACTTCCTTCTTCGGAGAAAAGGTTTCCTGATGGATGCCACTGGAGAGTTGAGATTTCTGGTGTGGAAAGGCCTTCAACGCTTGAAGCAGTGATAAATGAATCTAAAAAGAGGGAGGTTCCGGTTCACAGGTTAATAAGTGTTGTGATGGGTTCAACCCTACTTACTAAAAATGAACTAAAAAAGTTTGCTGAACTAGCTGCTAATGCAGAAATGGAAGTTATTTTAACCCCTGGTCCAAGGCCGTTATGGGACATAGGCAGGCAAATTTCAACATCTGAAGGAGCAGTTTCAGGGTTAAGGTATAGAGGAGCTGATCAACTGGCATATGCAGTGGCTGATATCATAAGGTCTGTAGAGCTAGGTTTCAGAGGATTCCTAATAGTAGATGAAGGTTTGCTCTGGCTTGTAAATCAATTAAGGAAGAGAGGGCATCTCCCTAGGAACGTCAAATTCAAGGTTTCAATCTATGCAGGACATGCAAATCCGGCTGGTGCAAGGCTCCTCCAGGAACTTGGAGCGGATACGTTTAACCCTGTGGGCGACCTAACCCTACCTTCTCTTGCAGCTATCAGGAAAGCTGTCGATATCCCAGTTGACATTCACGTTTACCTTTTTGACTCTTTTGGAGGTTTTAACAGGTTCTATGAGTGCCCTGAGTTTGCAAGGGTTGTTGCTCCCTGTTACTTTAAAATTGAGCCAGGCACGTCTGTAGGAGCCCTTTATAAGCCTTGGACCGATCCAAAGTTACTTGAATTTATGGCGAGAGAAAAGGTTAAATATGCTGAAATAATAAGAGAGCTAATGGAAAGACATTACCCTGAAGCAAAATTATCTGAGCAAGGTGCAGCAGATCTAGCTGTTCCTGAACCTTAGCTTTAACAAGTAGGGGTAAGGTTAAGGGTTTACAAAAAACTCGCAAACCAATTGATGTGAGTTAGCCGTAGCTTAATCAAGTTAAGGCTCATACTTAAAAGGATGCTTTGCAACGTCCTTACCTTCCATGATCTCATTTAAAGTGGGTCTGCCTTCTAAAGCCCTCCTAAGAGCATGCTTCATAGCCTTATAATTGTTCACATAGATTCTCCTCCTGTCTATAGCTGTTGGATGGATAAAAACATTTGTGATAATCACTAAGTTATCTATTTCCTGTCTAGGTATCAATCCGTCTTCAACGGTGTCAGCCACAGCCTTAGCCACAGCTGTTTGGGCAGGTCCGTAAATCAAGCTTGCCTCTCTTAAGTTCTTTATTTTAACAGTCGGAACAATCAGGGTAAGTG
>JAOZGF010000003.1 GCA_027491845.1 Thermoproteota archaeon
ATTAATTGAATGATGTTAAGAGTAGAAGGACTATATGAACCCCTTATCCCCAGTGACGGCCTAAGTAGAATCATTGTTGGAACAGAATTTTCATCTCCCATCACGCCTACTAGGGCCAGGAAGGCGCTGCCGATAATGGATCCTAAAAGGGATATGATAACTGCTTCCAGCAGTCCCAAACTAGGAACTAGGATGGAGCCTGCCAGGAGGACGAGTAAACCTACACCTAGGCTTGACCATAAAGCAAATAAATCTAAGAAACCAAGTTTCTTTATATGGGATGGTACTGGTTGAACACCCCATTCAGGAGGTTTCCTTAGCTTTAAGAAAGGCATTTCTTTTCTTTCCCCTTAACATGTTCACTTGGATCGCTACTTACTTGAAATAAATGAATGTGTCTACCTAAGAAATAAGTTATTTATAAAATTATTTAAATAGTTTTAAATAAATCTCTTATAGTTGCCTTTTATTCTTGCATAAAGGGCTGTGTAAATGGTTAAAGAAAGCAGTCACTTAAAGTAAAGGTTGTGTGGTCTTTTACTTTATTTTTTCAAGGATTATGGCTGGACAAACTTTTACGATTCCCTCGAATCCCTCTAAGTTTTTCACGAATTTAGTTAACTCTTGAGAGTTTTTCAACCAACATTCTGCAAGTATCATGTGATCTCCGCTTGAAGAATATAGCTTCACAATTTCTTTTACTTCCCTTAGTTTTTCTAAGGTTGATATGTAATATTCAGGTTTTGTGTCTATTCCAATTAATGCATTTACTTCGTAACCTATTTTTTTGAGGTCTACTTCAACAGTATATTTCTTTATTACTCCTTTTCTCTCCAGATTTTTCACCCGTTTCCTTACAGCTGTTTCACTGACACCTAGTTTTTTAGCTATTTCTACGTAGGGAGTTCTTGCATTTTCCTTCAGTATGCATATTATATCTAAGTCCGAAATTCGAACCATAAATTTTTTAGTTTCGATAAATCAATTTAAACTTTACATTTTTGAAGTGAGGTGAAAAGAAAAAATTGGAAGAAACAACTTTAAAATTCCCTTTACTAGGTGAAAAAACTCCGAGTTTTGAGGCGCAAACCACTAAGGGAAAGGTTAAGTTTCCAGATGATTATAAGGGTAAGTGGGTTGTACTTTTCTCACACCCAGCCGATTTCACTCCAGTATGCACCACAGAGTTTGTGGCGTTCCAAAAAAGATACAGGGAATTCAAGAAGCTTGGTTGCGAGTTAATTGGACTCAGTATAGACCAAGTTTTCAGCCACATTAAATGGGTTGAGTGGATAAAGGAAAAACTTAACGTTGAAATAGAGTTTCCCATAATTGCTGATGACAGGGGAAGCATTGCGTGTGAACTGGGAATGATTCATCCAGGAAAGGGCACAAACACTGTCAGAGCTGTCTTCATCATTGATCCTAACGGTGTTTTAAGGGCGCTTTTATATTATCCCCAAGAGTTAGGTAGGAACATGGATGAAATCCTAAGAATTATTAGGCTCTTCAAATATCTGACAGGAATAAGGTTGCAATGCCTGCCAACTGGCCCAGTAATGAGTTAATCGGTGATAAAGTGATTATTCCTCCTGCAACGGACCAAGAGAAAGCCAATGAAATGCTTGAGAAAGCCGGCAAAAAAGAAATAGAGTGTTTTGACTGGTGGTTCTGCTACAAAAAGATGTAGGCAATGGAGGGAGAAAGCATGTCTGATAAGGAAGAAATTGTTTTAGAGGCCCTGAAAAAAGCAGGGAAGCCTTTGAGAACTGGAGAAATTGTTAAATTGGTTGATTTATCGAAAAATGAGGTCTCAAAAGTTATTAAGGAGCTTAAAAAGAAGGGGAAGATTCATTCTCCTAAAAGGTGCTTCTATGCGCCTATATAAAAGTTAGAGGTGAATGTGTGGAGGCTACAATTGAAAACTTGGTTAAAGCTTTTATTGGGGAGAGCCAGGCTAGGAATCGTTACACTTTCTACGCTAAAATAGCTAAGGAAGAGGGGTACGAGCAAATCGCTGAAATATTCAGGATAACAGCTGAAAACGAAAAGGAACATGCAAGCAACTTGTTCAAGATGATAAACCAATTAAAAAAGAAAAGCGGTGGAAAACTTGAAGAAATCAAGGTTGAAGCAACTGCACCAACCACACTGGGCGACATAGCGGAAAACCTCAAAGCAGCAATAGCAGGAGAAAACTACGAATACACGACAATGTACCCTGGATTTGCTGAAACCGCTGAAAAAGAAGGGTTACCTGACGTTGCAAAAAGGTTAAGGGCGATTGCAAAAGCCGAAGAACACCACGAGGAAAGATATAAGAAATTGTTAAGGGAAGTTGAGAACGAAACAGTATTTAAGAAGGACAAAGAAGTTTGGTGGGTTTGCAGGGAGTGTGGATATGTTCACTATGGAAAGGAACCCCCTGAGAAATGTCCATCCTGCGACCACCCTAAAAGCTACTTCCAAGTTAAATGTGAAGAATATTACGGATATGGAGGAAAAAACTTGACCAAGTTAAGGCAGATTTATAGGTGCAATATATGTGGAAACATCGTTGAGGTCCTGCATGCAGGGAAAGGAGAACTTGTGTGCTGCGGCCAGCCAATGGAGTTGTTAACTGAGAAGAGTGAAGACGCTGGAAAAGAGAAACATGTACCTGTGATTGAGGAAACAGAGGTAGGCGTGAAGGTCAAGGTTGGATCTGTTCCTCATCCTATGGATGAAAACCATTACATAGAATGGATTGAAGCGGTTTCTGGGGAAAACACTTATAGAAATTTCTTAAGCCCTGGAAAAGAGCCTCAAGCCCAATTCAACCTTAAACCTTCAGAAGTTAGATGTTACTGCAACGTTCACGGCCTCTGGATCAAAAAGAAAACGTGAAAACTTTCTTTTTTAATTTTTATCACTTTTTTCTTAAAAACCGAGGCCCCTGCTAACTAATCAACGGAAAACAGAGAGATGAATGGACTAATTTCTGTAGTTCAACAATTAAGGTCAAGGCCTGTGCGAAAACTCGTTGAGGCTAGGATTAAACAATTCAAGGAACTCGGCGGAAAGCCTATTCCAGAAATATTTAAAGAGCTGTGCTTTTGTATTCTCACAGCCAACTTCAACGCTGAGAAATGCATAAATATACAGGAAAAAATTGGGGACGGCTTTTTGTTTCTTGACCTAGAAGAATTAACAAGGAAACTCCAGGAGTTAGGTCACAGGTTTCCGAATACAAGGGCCAAGTATATTGTTGAAGCTAGAAAGAACATCTTAACCTTAAGAGAGGCATTAGCTTCTTACAGTAAAAATAAATTGAGAGACTGGCTTGTTAGGGAAATCAAGGGGTTAGGCTATAAGGAGGCAAGTCATTTCCTAAGAAACATTGGTTAT
>JAOZGF010000022.1 GCA_027491845.1 Thermoproteota archaeon
TGGAAACTTAAACGAGGATGCAAACTGTAAGCTTGTAACCGTACTTAGATACCTCTTGTTATACATTGTACATAACAACTTTTTAACCTCTTCCGCTTGTATCTATTACGTACTTCCAGAAACTCGCTCTTCTCCTTAGCCTCTCAAAAAAAGAAAAAAATCGAGGTAGCGTTAGGACCATTTTTCCATTACACTCATTGTGTCGCTCCAATCAACTACATTGTTTTGATTCGTGTCCTCCCACCTTATTATCACAGCGTTCCCTTCAAGAAGGTGTCCATGTGACATGAAAGCTTGCAACACCTTGCATGCAGCGACAGTGCCCCTCCAGCTTATTCCCCATACAACTAGAACGTAGACTTTGGCTTCGTCGTCCCAATGCATGGCTATTAACGCATGATCAACTTTCACAGGGCCGTTAGCCGTATTTATGGTCGTGTAGTTGTAATTTTCTCCTGTCAGGTCTGACCTTATGACGTATCGGTTGTCTACAGTGGCTAAGTGGAATGGACATCTTCCATAGCCGTCGTACCGATATGAGAACATGTTTACAAGGGGTCCCCCGACAGCTATAACAGAATAACATAGGGGTTCAACAGGACGCGGAATAGCCCATATTCCCCTATCAAGTTTTCTCCAGTTGATTGTAACCCCTGTCTCTGAACTATACACTGCTGCCTCCGTGTCTAGGAGGTAAGTGGGACTATAAGTTGCTTCGGCGAATTTCCCGTATTCAGCAGCTATCCCTATTGCCCCGGCCACGTCCTGCGTCCACGCGCCGCATTGCATGGGTCCGTGGGGTGAAGTGTTTCCAACTATGAAGGCCGCATTGAGAATCATTTTCTCTCCCCCTCTAGACATGCAGACGAATGGGTAGGGCAGTGTTTCAAGCCTCCGTGGCTTAGGTATTTTCACTAGAAATGCATCATGGTCTCCTTGGTTTTCATCCCCTGTTGGAATTGTTTCCTGTCCATTCGGTTCACCCAAGGATCCTGAACAATCCATTATTTCTCCATATTCACAACTGATATCCTCGTGTTGTTTAATAAATGTGAATGAGGTTTCCTCCATGAAGCCCAGGCGATGTTCAGTGCCAAAGCCCTTACCTACAATGTAGAGGTTGCCTTGACTCACGACAATGTCTTCACAGGACTTCGTGTTGCTTAAAGTTCTCTGCCATGTAACATTTAAGTCTGGCGTTCCAAGCTTCTCCCAGTCCACCGAACACCTCATGAAGAAAGAATGGCTTTCTGAATAAGTGGGAAAGGTTGTCTCGTAAAAGCCTCCCACGTAAACATCTCCGGATGAATCCCTGGCTATACAAGTTGCTTCATCGGAGCCCTTTCCACCCCATGCCCAAGAACCAGCATGAATCAGCTGTCCATTCTCTGCTGTACGGTACAGCGCTAAAATAACATTTGGAATGTATCCAAGTACATCGGCTCCTGCGCCGTAACTCATACTCCCGCCAACAACGTAAACGTGTCCATATGCATCCACAGCCACGTCACGGAACCGATCGTCAGTTATTCCACACCATCCCACTAAGGACACCACGTCCCAATTGTCGTTTATTTTAACCAAGAAAGCATCGGAGGCACCCCAATACCCAAACGGGTGCCCTTCGCAATCTTCATGCATTCCATATGTCTCTCCAACTAGGTATATGTTTCCTTGATAATCTAGTGTTGCCCCATAACATTTATCGTTATGGAATCCACCCCAGGTTTTCTGCCGGACTAGGGCCCCCCAAGGCGCGAACTCAAGGATGAAGACATCTTCACCCCCTTGTCCAAAGCTGGATGTTGTGCCTACAACATACACGGAGCCTTGCGGAGTGATTAAAATGTCGCTGGCTTCCTCTTCCTCTCTTCCTCCCCAAGTCTTTTGCCAAAGTATTGTGCCGTTACTGGAATACTTAACTATGAAGACGTCGCTGTCACCGGCACCAAAACTATGTGTTGTGCCGGCAACATATATGTATTCTCCGAAGCCTAGGCCTGGCAAAATTACTATTCCACAGCATTCCTCCTCATTTTCTCCTCCCCAAGTCTTTTGCCAAAGTATTGTGCCGTCACTGGAATACTTAACTATGAAGACGTCGCTGTCACCGGCACCAAAACTATGTGTTGTGCCGGCAACATATATGTTGCCCCAGACTGTAACCGCGACGCCGTCAGCCCAGTCCTCATCTGTTCCGCCCCATGTCAAGTCAATTGTTGGGTCAGGCTTTAAGGCAGTTGTTTGGCGTATTGCCCCCATAATAGGCAGTAGGAGTGCTGTCATTGTTATGAGTGCAAGGATTCTGCAGGTGGTCCTAAAACATTTTTCCATGTTTTAAGACGCCTCCTCCCTTTTTCACCTCATTTTTTTGGGAACCTTTCTGTTTCTTTTTCTTATTTAAAGTTTTTCTTTAGGGCCCTCACTGGAAATAAAGTTTTAATTTGTTGATTTGATTATCTAGATTATTTCCAGTGTTGGGGTTTTTCGGTTTTTCTCCTTGCACCTGGCGGATCCGTTCTGTGCCTCCAGATTCCCTCCTTGAAGCTTATGGCTATTATGCCTAGGTCATCGATGAGGCAGTCGCTGATTAATACCTCGCTTACATAGGGGTTTATGATGATGTTGCATGGGGCCTCCTCCTTCACTTCATCATTTGTCATTAGTTTTACTTTAGCTTGCCCTTTTAGGATGTATATTTCAGCGATTCCTCCTGCTGTTTCAGCTTCCTCTATGTCGGCTTCAGTTGTAGGCCACAAACCAGCTTTTTTTGCCAGGCTTATTGGTATGACGAGGTCTGGACCGCTTCCTTCAAACCCTGAGTTCACCAGGGCAGATGAAATTACCTTTTTTCCTTCCATTGTTATGGCTAACTTAACCCTTATTGCCATGAGCGTTCAACATCTTGAATTTCCCTATGACCCTGACCCTTTTCATGTATCCTATGAATTTAACGTGTTTTTTCCTCCTTATCTCTTTTTTTACCTCGTTGAAGTTCACCGTTCCGTTGTTTTCGGGATCTCTCAATTGCCCTCGCTTACCCTTTAGATATTTCACCTATTCCTTAAAACTTATTTGCATGTTTTGTTTTTAAAAGGTTTCGTAGAGAAAGAGGAGAAATTTTTCTATTTAAAAAATTTTTTGGGTTTATTTTTTTATTGGTTCTCCATTTCATTCTTTGAAATGCGGGATTACTTCCTCTGAGAAGAGTTTTAGTGTTTCCTTCAGGTTTTCAGGCCTTACAAAGAAGTTAACGACGAAGTGTCTTACCCCTACCTTCACGTATTTGTCTATTCCTTCTATCACGTCTTCAGGTGTTCCGTAAAACACCGGCGCGTTCTCCAGAACTTCATCGGGTAATTTTTTTGCTTCTTCAAGCAGTGCTTTTCCAACTTCAATGTTGAACACAAGCTTCTTCGTCATGTCAAATTGGTCTGAAACATCGTATCCCAGTTTCTTTAGTATCCTTGGCCTTGTAAGGAAATACATCTTCGCTGGAAGCGAAAAGGTTTTTTTCGCGACTTCCCTTTCCCTGTGAACTACGGTGTATGTGAAGAGGGCTGGTTCTATTTCGTCAGGGTTTCTTCCATGTTTTTTTGCGTTTTCTCTTATTTCCTTAAGTCCTTTTTCGTATTCGTCAGGAAACATGCTTGCAGGAAGCCATCCATCCCCTAGTTCAGCGACCATTCTCATTGTTAACGGAGAATTAGCTGCTATCCAGATTGGGGGATGAGGCTTTTGCACTGGTTGAGGCTGTAAGAATGCTTTCTCCAGCTTAAAGTATTTTCCCTCATAGTCAACTGATTCCTTGGTCCACAGGAGCCTTATGACTTTTACAGCTTCCTTCGTTAGTCCAACAGGTTTCTCTGGCTTTATCCCGAAGGGATGAAGGTTCATGGCTTCCCCTATCCCTACTCCAAGGATCGCCCTTCCCCTTGATATTATGTCGCATGTTGTTACCATTTGGGCTAGCTGCGATGGATGCCGTCTATATACGTCTCCAACAGCTGTTCCTAACTTTATTTTCGACGTCTTGAGTGCTAAGGCTGTTAAAACGGTCCAAGCCTCTAATGCAGCCCATCTTTTTATCCCGAATGCAACTGTGTGGTCTGGCATGAAGAAGGAGTCGAATCCCACTTCTTCAGCGTAGACCGCTATGTCCGAGATAAGTTCCCATGGATATATGGTGCTTTCCAGTCCAAATTTTACTTCAACCATTTCTCTTCCCTCCCTAAACCTTCTGGAATTCATATGTTATTTTTCCGTTTGGAAGGTTAACTATTTTCAGTTGAACAGGCATCCCTATTTTAACTTCTTCAGGCTTTATTTGTTTGCTTAGCCTTGCGAAAACTTTAACGTTGTCTTCGAGTTCCGCGACTGCCAGGAAATACGGTAGGTCCTCTGTGAATCCTTCAGGGGCGAAGTGTAGTTCTGTGAAGGTTATTAGTTCCCCTTTTCCTTTTAGCTCTATCCATTCCATTTCTTCTGTAAGGCATTCTGGGCATTCAGGCCTTGGAGGAAAGTATTTTCTCCCGCATTTCCTGCATTTTACAGCCATTATTTTGCCTTGTTTCAGGTAGTCCACGAATTTCCCTATTTTGGTTTGAGCCACATAGCTTATTTTTCCAAATTCCTCAAAACCCATTTTTTCACCTTCTCAATATGGTTACTGTTGCGTATATCCCGACCCCACCTACGTTGTGTGCCAGTGCTATTTCTGCCCCGTCAACCTGTGTTTTTCCTGCTTCACCTCGTAACTGTAGTACAAGCGTCCTGAGTTGGGAGGCGCCCGTTGCTCCCACAGGATGTCCCTTAGACTTAAGCCCTCCATCTATGTTTACGGGTATTTTGCCGCCTATGTATGTTTGCTCTTCCTCTATTAGTTTTCCTCCTTCTCCCTTTTTACAGAACCCTAGGTCTTCGTAGGCCATTATTTCGGCTATTGTGAAGCAGTCATGTACTTCTGCGACATCCACGTCTTTTGGCTCTATTCCAGCCATCTTGTATGCTTGTCTTGCAGCTTCAACTGCGCAGCCTAAACCTGTATATGGCGGTTTCCTCCCTGTAAGTGTCATTGCCGAAGTACCTAAACCTAGGCCTGCTATCCATACGGGTGTGTCAGTTATTTTTTTTGCTTTTTCTTCGCTGGCAAGTATTAAGCATGCTGCCCCGTCTGCGTTTGCAGTGCAGTCAAGCATTTTTATGGGTTTTGCTATGACCCTTGACTGCATCACTTTTTCTAGGGTAACTTCTTTTTGGAACATTGCCTTTGGATTCATTGCGCCGTAATGGTGATTTTTAACCGCGACCATCGCCATTTGTTCCTCAGTTGTTCCATATTCTTTCATGTGGGCGTTTGCAAACATTGCGTAGTATGCGGGCATCATTGTGCCGAAGGGCGACTCCCACATTACATCTCCAGACCTCCCCATTATCCTTTGAATTTCTTTTGAGCTAAGTTCAAGCATTTTCTGGAACCCTACTACGGCCACAACGTCATGAAGTCCTGATTTAATGAGGGCCCAGGCAGTTCTGACGCCTACGCTGCTTGATGCACATATTGCCTCTACATGGAACGTGGGCTTTGGGTTTAGGCCCAGGTATTCTGCAACCATTCCTGACGGAGACCTTTGATTGTCGTATCCCTCGGCCGAGCAAACTATTAGTGCGTCAATGTCTTTTTTTTCAAGGTTTTCGGCGTCCTCCATTGTTTCCTTGAATGC
>JAOZGF010000023.1 GCA_027491845.1 Thermoproteota archaeon
AGACTTGTATGAGGCTGTTAAGGTAGCAAGATAAAGGTGTTGGGTGGTTGGTTGGCGTTATCTAAAAGGATAATTCCATGCTTAGACGTGGATCATGGAAGGGTTGTTAAGGGGGTTAAGTTTAAGAATTTAAGGGATTCAGGCGATCCAGCTGAGCTTGGTAAAAGATACAGTGATTCAGGGGCAGACGAACTTGTTTTTCTCGACGTAACAGCTTCACCAGAGAAAAGAAAAATACTTAAGAAAGTTGTTAGGAAAGTTGCAGAAACGCTTACGATTCCGTTCACGGTGGGAGGAGGGATTAGAAATCTGGAGGATGCAAGGGAAATATTGTGCAATGGGGCGGATAAGGTTTCGGTTAATACTGCTGTAGTGCTCAAACCAAGGCTTGTTAAGGAACTGTCAAGCGTTTTCGGAAGCCAATGCGTTGTCGTGGCTATTGACGCGAAGAGAAACTACGAAATCTTCGAAGGCAAGAGGACAATAGAAACCAGAGAAGGCAGGTGTTGGTTTGAGGTTTACATTTATGGTGGGAGGAAACCGACAGGTATTGATGCGCTTCAATGGGCTGAAGAGGCTTACAGGCTTGGTGCAGGTGAACTTCTGGTTACTTCGATGGACAGGGATGGTACGAAGTTAGGTTATGACTTGGAACTTACAAGGGCCGTGTCTGAATTGGTTGATATACCTGTTATAGCAAGCGGGGGGGCGGGCGAACCTAAGCACCTCTATGAAGCATTCACTATAGGTAAAGCAGATGCGGCGCTTGCAGCATCAATATTTCATTATAACCAGTTTCCCATTCCTGCGGTTAAAAAATACTTAAAAGAAAGAGGTGTAAACGTGAGGATATGAAAGAAGTAAAAATAGAAGAGTTAGATTTCAACAAGATGGGTTCTCTTATACCCGCCATTGTTCAAGACGAAAAAACAAAGGAAGTTTTGATGCTTGCATACGTGAGCAAGGAATCTTTAAAGAAGACCCTAGAAACAGGTTACACGCACTTCTGGAGTAGATCAAGAAGGAAAATTTGGATGAAGGGAGAAACTTCAGGAAACACGCAGAGGATTAAGAAAGTCCTTGTGGACTGCGATTATGATGCAATTCTCTTTGTTGTGGATCAAAAAGGCCCTGCATGCCATACAGGAGAGAAAACGTGCTTCCACAACACTTTAAAGAATAAATGACGACTACGTGAAGGAACTTGAAAAACAACGTGCTTGGCAACAAGATCCTAGTGAGCTTAATTTCTCTAGTTTTAGTTAGCTTAACGCAGTGCTCCTGCAACCCTAAACCTGCCTTTGAACTGAAGCCAAACGAGTCGTTTACCTATGGTAACTATACGTTTACATATTTCCATCCAAGAAAGTTTTCAGGGTATCTACACTGGAAAACAATCGATGGAAGAGATTTGGGAGTAGCTGACGTAATTGTACCTTGTGCACATGGCTTCTGCGGTAGAATCGACCCAGCCAAAAAAACGTATTATGTGGAAGACAGAAGGAACCCCCTGTTTTCTTTCAATTTCTATAGGGCAGGTGACGTTGTGTTGAACGGCTCAATATATATTTACAACATAACTTTCTATAGAGACGAACCACTAAACAGCAGCTTGGAGATAATTGTTAGGGAAGGTAGAATTTACCTGCATAATAGAGGACAGCTAAGGACGAATTATTTTTACCTCATCATGGAAACAGGGGAGAAGGGTGAAGGAACAATCAATGGGGAAACGACGAAGGAACTTTTCATAAAAAGTAACGGAAACATAACTTTGAATTTAACCTATTACTCCTTTGTTAAAGAGAAAACAATTAACGGCGTTGAAAGTCTCCTGTATTCCGAGACAACAGCCCTCATTCCCATTCAAAATAGAAAGGAAAGGATGTTTAGCACTGAATTACTATTTCTCCTACTTTTGGTTTTAGTTGTGATGTTGTTGTTTAGGAAAACGTTGAAAACGCAGCTAGGTAAGAGAGTGAAGGTTTAAATAAAAAGAAGGAAGAAACTAAATGAGAAAAAAAACTTTTTCGAGGAAAAGTGAAATGCGGTACGAGATTAAATATAGGCCTTCTTATTCCCTACTCGTCGTGAGACTGGATCCAGAGGAAGTGATAACTGCTGAAGCAGGAGCCATGACCTACATGACCCCTAACATCGAAATGAAAACCAGGATGAGAGAAGGCCTCTTTGAAACATTGAAGCTTAAACTACTTGGAGGACAAAGCTTCTTTGTTAACGATTACATTTCAAGGGAAAGAGAAGGAGAAATAGGCTTGGTTTCAGCTCCATTAGGCGACATTGTAAAACTTGAAGTAACAAGTGACCGCGGATACATAATCCAGAAGTCATCCTACATAGCTTCAACCCCAACCATCGACCTCGACGTGAAGTGGCAGGGCTTTGTTAAAGGCATATTCGGGCAAGGCCTCTTTATGATTAAAACAAGGGGGATAGGTGATTTGTTTTTGAATGCTTTTGGCGCAATAGATAAGCACGACCTACTGCCAGGGGAAAAACTGGTGGTGGGCAACTTTCACCTGGTTGCTTTCACCGATACATGCAATTACAGGGTGAAGAGGCTAGGTGGATTAAAAGAATTTGTTTTGTCCGGGGAAGGGCTTGTTGTTGAAATAGAGGGACCAGGGGAAGTTTACTTGCAAACGAAAAACCTGGCTGAATTCGCTGATTGGCTTTGGTACGTGATAGAACCTAAAGTTAGGTCAATGACAGGGGCGAGGTAACAGGTTTTTCCTATTATTGCCTTAACTAAATTACGGACGCCTTTTCTACTTCCTTCCTAAGAGACCTTAAAACTTCCTTTCTGATTTCCACGAATTCAGGACTCGTTCTGTCTCTAGGCCTCTTTAGCGTTACAGGGAACTCCTCCTTTATTGTGGAGGGTAAGGCAGTCATTAATAGTACTCTGTCTGCGAGGAAAACTGCCTCGTCTACGCTGTGTGTCACAAAAATAACTGTTTTCCTTGTTTTTTCCCATATGGATATTATTTCTTCCTGCAACGTGTTTCTTGTTTGTGCGTCAAGGTAAACGAATGGTTCATCCATGAGCAATACGTCGGGGTCTGTGGCTAGAGACCTGGCTAAAGTAACTCTTTTCTCCATCCCGCCTGACAGTTCGTGCGGATAGTTTTCAGAGAATTTCTCCATGCCCACTAGGGACAAATACTTTAAAGCTATTTCTTTCCTCTGTTCTTTTGGGACACCCTTTAGTTCAAGGCCGAACTCAACGTTCTTCAAGACAGTCCTCCAAGGGAAGAGCGAAGGCTTTTGAAACATGAACCCTACGCCACCCCTATTTTCAACGTTCACCTTTACAATGCCCTTATCCTGCCTTTCCAGTCCTGAAATTATTCTCAAAAGGGTTGTCTTTCCGCATCCAGTTGGGCCTAACAAACAAACGAATTCCCCTTTCTTAACGTGAAAGGATATTCCATTTAGAACCTTGATTTCCCTTCCTTTAACCCCTAGAAAAGACTTGTGGACGTCTATTACCTCAATCAATACTTTATTTTTAGGGTCATGCATTTAGTTTTCCTCTCTTAGCAATTCTCATGATTTTCTCAGGCTATGTCTCCTTTGAAAAAATTTTAATTAAAATAGTCCTTTAAACAAGAATAGTTAGGAGGTTCTCGCTAATGAGGAAATCCATTATTGCATCAATTATCTTGTTCTTAATCATTGTATTCGTTCTCCTTGGTTTATATTTGTTTGTTTATTCTTCAAGGCCTAAAACAGTGAGGCTAGGTTATCTCAGGGCGGATTTACATCAACTGGCTGTTTATGTGGCTATTGAGAAGAAATGGTTTGAGGAGGAAGGAATAAAACTGTCTGTAAGCCAATTTATAAATGGAAACGAAGAAATGGATGCCTTCATGGCCGGAGCACTCGACATAGGCTACTTAGGCACTGCACCTGCCTCAGTTAAGAGAATTAATGCAGGAGCACCCATCACGTTGGTTGCAGGGGTTAATGTGGAAGGATCAGCCATTGTTGTGAGAAAAAATCAAGGAATAAGTTCTCTTCTAGACCTAAAAGGTAAAACTGTTGCAGTCCCTGGCTTCGGAAACGTTCAGCATTTCCTGTTGTTAATGGCTTTAGAGAAAGCAGGGTTAACGGAAAAGGATGTAGCCATAACCAGGATTCCGTTTTCAGATATGGAGGATGCCTTAAGGGCTGGGGAAATAGATGCTTTCATTGTCTGGGAGCCTTGGGCCTCTGCAGCTGTAGAGCATGGTGTGGGCGACATATTAATAACTTCAGACAAAATATGGAGACAGCATCCCTGCTGTGTCGTCGCCGTAGACAATGGGTTCCTAAGGGAAAATAAGGAGATAGTAAAAAAAATAATTGAAATCCACATAAAGGCCACTCATTACATAAGTAACCCTCAGAATCATGATGAAATTGTTAAGATTGCATCGAAATACTGTAATTTGCCGGGTCAGGTTATCGAGGAAGCGATGAAACATATTACCTACGTTTCAAGCCTTAACGTTGATGGCATAAAGACGTATGTCAGTAAATTGGTTGAATACGGTTACATTGAAGAAGAGAAAGTCCCTGAGGACTTAAAGGGCTTTATGGAAACCTTTGTTTCAACAGAGTTTCTGAAAGGAAGTTAACATGAAAGGTAAGGAAAGAGTTATCCAAGCTTTATCTATCCTGTCAGCCTTAACTTTATGGGAAATCCTAATTGATTTTTTCCGTGAACTCGGCGTCACGCGAGCCCATTTTATTCCTTCCCCGGTTGAAGTTGGACAAGCTTTTTTAAAGTTAGCCTTTGAGGGTGACTCTTTTGGAACCTCCCTCGCAGTACACACAGTTTATTCCGTTGAAAGGGTTTTGGCTGGTTTCGCTTTATCTGTAGCCGTCGGTGTTCCATTAGGCATCTTTATTGGCAGGGTAAGGACCTTGGAATATTTTTTTACGCCCATTGAAGTAATTCGCCACATACCGCCTATAGCGTGGATTCCCTTTGCTATAATACTCTTAGGAATAGGTTTACCCTCTTACATGTTCATAATATTCCTAGGAGGCTTCTTTCCGGTTGTCTTGAACACTGTTAACGGGATCAGGGGGGTATCAGACGTTCACATTGACGTTGCAAAGATATTTGGAGGAAGAGAGAAAGAAATTTTGATTAAAGTGATGTTGCCAAGCGCCCTGCCACAAATTTTTACAGGGGTAAGAGTTGGATTGGGTGTTTCTTGGATGTGTTTAATAGCTGCGGAGTTCATGGGTGTTAAGGGGATCGTTCCAGTTGGTCTGGGACAGCTTATAATTTTGATGGATGACATTGGATACCTCGCTGGAATGATAGTGGGCATGGCCACCATAGGTTTCGTTGGTTTTCTCATTAATGAGGCTTTCTTGTTATTGGAGAATAGGCTGTTAAAATGGAAGAGGAAATTGTAGGACTTTCAAGGTTAACGATAACTAGCAGTGTGGGCTAACAGGAAACCTTAACTTCCTTTCCTAAAGATTTCTGCGGGCCTGCGTCATCAAAGGCTATTTCTCCGTTGACTATTGTAAGCAATACTTTCCCCTTAACCCTCTTATGGTGAAACGGAGTCCATCCACACTTGCTATACATTTCCTCATTTCTAATGACGTAGCTTTTTTTGAGGTCCACTACCGTTAAGTCAGCGTCGAATCCTTCCTTTACTTTCCCCTTATCCTTTAAATTGAAGATGGCGGCAGGATTCTCAGACGTTATCCTACAAACTCTAAGGATGGATATGTTACCTTTATTTACTTGGTTTAAAAGGAGGGGGAGGAGGGTTTGGACGCCGGGGAAACCTGGCGAGGCCTCCTCAATCTCCTTCTCTTTTTCCTCCAGCGTATGTGGAGCGTGATCTGAAGCGACAACACTTATTGTTCCGTTAAGGACAGCTTTAAAAAGTTCAATATTATCTTTTTCTTCTCTTAAAGGGGGGTTAACTTTCCCTACGCTCCCCTTATTGAGGAACTCTTCCTCTGTAAGGAAAAGGTGATGCGGTGTTACCTCAGCTGTGATGTCGGGTTTTGACAGCTTGATGTTCTGTAAAAGCAACGTCTCTTCCTTTGTTGAAACGTGGCAAACATGGATTTTCCCTCCTACACTGCAATAAGCCCTTAAAATTTTTTCCATTGCTTTTATGGCGCACTCTCTACTTCTTACTTTCCCATAAAATTTCAGGGGCTCGAGACCCCGGGCTTCAATTTTTTCTTCCAGTTTAATAATTGTCGAGTGATCTTCCGCGTGCACTGTAACAGGAAGTTTCCTTTCTTTTGTTAATCTAAGTATTTTTTCCAAATCTTCAACTTGGTTTATGATTAAGTCAGGGTTTTTGTTAGCCATGTAAACCTTTACTGACACAATGTTTTTCGCTCTGGCTATTTCATTTAGTTTCCCTTTAGATGAACCGAAGTGGAAACCAAAGTTAATGATGCTTTTCCTCGCATAGGTTCTTTTTTCCTCTAAGTTCGCGTTTGTTAGCGTCGGTGGATTCGTGTTAGGCATGTCAAGCACTGTTGTCACTCCGCCTGCTGCAGCAGCCATAGAACCTGTTTCCCAGTCCTCCTTGTAACTGTAACCTGGCTCTCTAAAATGAACATGTACGTCTATTACTCCTGGAAGAACAAGTTTACCCTTCACATCTATTTTTTTCTCCGACGGGTTACTGGAAACCTTTTTTATTGCAAATATCTTTCCGTCCTTTATTTCTATGTCCCCTTCAACTAACTCATTTAAGTAGGGGAACTTGGAGTTTTTTAGCGTTAAGTCAACCTGCACCTTTCTCTCCGGCTACTTTAATTTGAAGTACTCCGGCGTTATGGTTCTCTCACAATAGTGACACATCATTTTTAGGGGGTTCCTAGATATCACGTGGAAGATGTTTTCAACGTTTTCACGTGGCTTATTTGTTATACAGTTTGGGTTTGGACAGGTTAATATGCCCCTTATGGTGTCTGGAAGCCTTATTTTGACTTTTTTTATCACTTTAGAATTTCTTATTATGTTTATGGTTGCATTGGGGGCGAATAGGGCCACCCTGTTTATTTCTTCCTCGCTTAACCCCCTTCCTTCCATCTTTATCAGGTCTTTTTTGCCATACTTCGTGCTTTCCACGTTAATTAAAAGACCTATAACGTCATTGTAGCCTTCAAGCTTCAGTAGTCTCGATATTTTAAACGCGGTTCCAGGAGGGAGATGATCTATTACAGTCCCGTTTTTTATGTCTAGGAGCCTCATTACAATACACCTGTTACCAAACCAACCAAAGCCATACGCACAGGTACGCCATAGGATGCCTGCAGAAAATATTTTGCCTGAGGCATTTTATCGACTTCTGGAGATATTTCATCCACTATGGGGAGCGGGTGAAGCAAATAAGTGTCTTTGCCTTTCAGTATTTCCCCAGTGATTCTGTAGGCCTTCTTAACCCTTTGAAGTTCTAAGACGTCAGGGTATCTTTCTTCCTGTATTCTGCATGCATAGATAACTTTATTTTCATTTATTGCTTTTCTTAGGTCATTTGTTTCTTTTATTTCAACTCCATACTTAGCTATCACTTCTTCTTTAAGTTCATCAGGCATTCTTAGTTCAGGTGGGGAGACAAGGGTTATTGTTGCATCAAACATTGCTAGTCCGTAGAGGAGGGAGTGCATCGTCCTTGCATATTTTAAGTCGCCTATTAGGGCTATTCTTTCATTTTTTATGT
>JAOZGF010000028.1 GCA_027491845.1 Thermoproteota archaeon
TCATGTCGAAAGTGAACCTTGCATTTGGATGGGAAGGCGGGACAACGTTGCCCTCAGAATCCTTTACCCCAGGCCTCCATTCACCGAAATAATTAACTCCCTTTTCAGGCAGTTCTCCGTCCTTCCCGTTCCAGTACACATCTTTTTCTTCCGTGACAAGTACGTTTGAAAAGATCACTTCACCTGGACTGCGTAAGACCCTCCACAGGACAGGGTCATCCCTTGAATTAACTCCTTCAATTATCCCAAATATTCCTTTTTCAGGGTTTACAGCCCTCACATCGTCTCCATTCCTTCTCAAATATGCTATGTCGTCTCCAACTACTGTTTCCCCCTTTAACATGGAGGTTGAAGTCTTACCGCAAAGTGAGGGGAAAGCCCCTGCAAAATAGGTTACTCTCTTCCTTGGACCATGTACACCCATTATGAACATGTGCTCTGCAAGCCATCCTTCCCTTGAAGCCCTATTTATGGCTAGCCTCATAGCTAACTTCTTTAGGCCAATGGAGTTCCCTCCGTACTGGGTGTTAACGCTATACACTGTCTCGCCCTCCAAGTCGATGTATATTCGGCGTTCATTTATATTTTTAGAGTTCATTCTCTCATCGAGTTCGCCTGCTGAATGCAGGAACCTGAAAAATCTTGCCGACCGGCCTAACTTAAAGAAATACTCATAACCTGACCTGTAAAGGAGGTGTTCGGAGTGAGCTACATAGCTTGAATCAGTGAGTTGAACTGCTGGTATTGAAAATCTTGAATATAAGGGGCCAAGGCAAAAAAACAAGACGTATAGGGTGCGTCCCTTCATTATGTCCTTTAAAAGCCTGTGAATCTCATTTAAACCCTCTTTCCTGTCTAGGGTGTTTATTGTTGGGCCTAAGTCGACGTTTGATGGGACAAGAATCCTTGTATTCTCCCTGTCCCTTGCTTGATCATGGTATCCGTCAAAGTGAACAGTGTGCCCTTTAATTGCAAGTTCCATTTCCTCGCCGCTTTCCAAAGCCTGTCTCCTAATGTAGTCGATATCTTGACTTGCATCGGTGCAAACAAATACTTTGTCTGGATTGCACAGTTCCACGTATGCAGCTACGAATCGGTGAAGTTCTTCATTGTTAATCTTAACAAGTTTCTTGTAATCCTTCACGCTTAATTTTTCCCTTAATTTTTCCCTTAATATCTTTAAGGTATCTTCCATATAATGTTCAGCCTGTAACGCTATTCTTTAAACCATTAAAGGATTTCAGGTTTCCCGTTGACCTACTAAAAAATATGAATTCATGGGCTCTTTGTGTAACGGCAAACAGGGTTAAAATACATGTCCAGCATATTTTTTTTCTAATTAGTTTGGGAAGTGAATTATGCTTTGGAGAAATCTACCCTTCATCCTTGACTATTAAAATTTTCCCTTGCATATTTGGGGAAAGCACAAGATACCTTATGAAAAAATTTTATTTTTGCACCTTAGTTGAGTTTTCAGTTTTGAAACAGTTTTTCTTGAAACAAAGTAAATTGAAGGTGAAATAACCCTTTGAACTTCGAATTAACTGGGGAGGAGTTTACGATTAAGGAAAAGGCGAAAGCATTTGCAAAGCAAGTAGTTGCGCCATTATCCTCTGAAATCGATAAAAGAAAGGTTTTACCTGACCGCTTACGTGTAAAGGCAGCTGAAGAGGGCCTATACTCCATAGTAGTTCCAAGACGCTACGGTGGCTTGGGTAAAAATTTTCTTAGTTATGTTTTGGTGCTTGAAGAGATTGCGAAAGCTTCAATGGCGGTTAGTTTATCCATAGCTGTCCAGTTCCTGGTTGAAGACAGCTTGCTTCTTTATGGCACGAAGGAACAGAAAGAAAGGTATTTGCCAGCCCTAGCTAGTGCAGAAAAAATCGGTTGCTTTGCCTTCACTGAGCCGCAAACTGGGTCTGACCCCAAAGCAATAAAGACAAGAGCTCAGGAGACAGGTCAGGGTTTCAGGTTAAACGGGAAAAAATGTCTTATTTGCAATGCTTCCCTAGCTGACATAGCCATAATATTTGCAAGGGATAAAAATGGTTTGAGTGCTTTCATTGTGGAAACAAATAAGCCTGGCTTTTCAGCCGGTGAAGACGAGGAATTAATGGGTTTAAACGGATTAAAAGTAGGAAACATTTACTTGAGGGATGTTGAAGTTTCCAAAGATAGTTTACTCGGTGAAAGAGGCAATGGATTTGAAATGTTGCTTAAACTGATATCTCATGGAAAAACAGGGATTGCTGCACAGGCAGTAGGGCTTTCTCAAGCTGCTTTGGATGAAGCAGTCAAATATGCAAGGGAGAGAAGACAGAAAAACAGGCCGATTTCAAGCTTTCAAGTCATTCAGTGGATGCTGGCTGAAATGGCTGCGTGGATTGAAGCTGCAAGGCTGTTAACGTATAAGACTGCTTATGCTGTTGATAAAGGGAAGGAGGTTTTTAAAGAGGCTGCAATGGCGAAACTCTTAGCTTCAGAGGTAGCTGAGAAAGTCACTAGTTACGCTGTTCAAGTACATGGTAGTTACGGTTACCTTAAAAGGTTTAAGGTTGAGAGGCTTTATAGGGATGCTAAGGCACTTGGAGTAATAGAGGGCTCTTCAGAGATACAAAGGGTAATCATAGCGTCAAACCTAGTTAGAGATTGTTTTAAAACACTTTAATCAGGCCTTATTTAACCTGAAGAACCTTTCCAATCACTTAATAGGCCTCAAAATAGCCTATTGGGACATTTTCTCTAACTTCATTTATAGTTGCCATGCCAGGAACTGTTACATGGATTTTCTTGTTCTCCAGTACGAACTGAAGGAGTTTCTTGACACCGTACTCCTTAACTAACAAGCCTCTGCCAAGGGGTTTTTTACATATAACTCCCACGTCGTAATCTGAGGCTAAATCAATTAACTCCACAATTCTTCCTTCACAGAATTCCACGTTATATGATAGCATAACGGTATCAAATTCCCCTGTCTTTATTGCTGCCTCACAAACCTTTATTTCCCTTTCAGAAATTATTTTTCCCTTGAAATCATTAGGCGCATGTGCCCCAGTTATCCCTATGAAGTCAACTATTCCTTTTTCCCTAAACTCTTTTGCAGCTCTAATTGCACCGTCGTTTTCATTGAGGATTTTCCTTAATGCTTTGCCTGTACCTACTGCATGCATCTGTATAATGTCTATCTTTTTTCTCTGAAGCCTTCTTAAGCTTTCTAACATGTCTCTTTTGGCTCCACGGTAATTTCTAGATCCCGTCTTAGTTGCAATGTAAACTTCTCCTTCAAAGTTTTTCAGGGCTAAACCAATTATTTCTTCACTTGTGGAATATTTTCTAGCCGTGTCAATATAGTTCACACCCATTTTAAGGGCTTCCTTAACAACCTTAACCTGCCAATGTTTTCGATTGGGCCCTCCCCCTAACCCTATAACTGAAACCTTTAAGCCTGTTCTCCCAAGCCTTCTTTTCCTCATTAATCCCTGCATTGGCTGAATTATCTCGGTAGGCTTAGGCCCAGTTTCCCTTGGCAATGTCTCTTCAAAGAAAGGTGAAACGTAATGGTCTAAAAGGAGAAATGCACCTACAGTACAGGCGCCAGCGACCAAAGCTTTAATGAAACTTCTCCTCTTCATTCTGAAACACATTACTCAGTATTTTTATGGATCCGTTAGAATGTGGAGATATCGCATGTTTAAACGTTTTATGCATCATTGGTTCACATTTCAAGCTAAAAAGAACGAGGCACTCTGGAGTTTTCAGTTAGGAAAAGGTGATGGAACTAGATGGAACTAGGCGTATTTTGGTTTATCTTGTCCCTGTAATTCTTTTATCTTTAGGTTATAATTTACGGGGACAATTTCATGAATAAGGCTTGTTAGGTTACAGGTTTCCCTTGCAAGGTCGAAGCACCTTTGCGCCCTATTTCTTTCATCCTTTTTAACTAGAATTTCAACGGCAATGTTTATTTCTCTGAACCTATACTTGTTTTTCACCAGCATCAAACGGCCTCTTACATGTAATTTAACGTCCCTGAGCTTAAGCCTGAGAACTTCTTTGTAGAAAAGAAAAGTTGTGAGGACGCAGGCAGCTATGGATGAAAGAAAAAGTTCGTCAGGGCAAGCTGCCGTTTCTTTTCCACCGAACTCTTTTGGAATGTCAAATTTCACTTTAAAACCTTTTCCAGTGTTTATTGTGCCCCCAGTTTTTTTATCCCATGAAATTGATGCTTCATAAATAAGTTCTTGGGGGTATTTTGCCTTTGCAATAGACATATTCCCCACATCCATCCACTTAGAAGCAGGGTTGTAATAAGGCCCATGTACATCATTAATTTTTCCTTACTTTTTGGATAATGATTTTAAAGGGGGAGGCAGGTTTGTGGGGTTATTGCATGGGTAGTTGTAGTGGGTGGAGAACTGTATTGTTGTACCTATTCAACCACTAAGGTTAATTTTCTTTTCACCTTTGAACTAAAGTGAGGCTAAGCTAACAGTTTTTAGGAAATGTATTTTTAAATGTTTTTCATAAATATCATGTAATTCATACAAATCCTATGGTTCTGAGAAGATGTCCGAGATAGGTAGAGGAAAATACATTTATGGATCTGTGAAGGTTGGTGAAAGAGGACAAATTGTTATACCTGCAAAAGCGAGAGAACACTTCAACATAAAGCCTGGAGACATTTTACTTGTAGTAGGTCACAGGGAAAAAGGAGGAATTGGTTTAATTAAGGCAAGTGTGCTTAAGGACTTACTTTTCAAGGTCTTGGAGTCCATTGAGGAAACTGAAGGATCAATTGCAACAGAAGAAACAGTTAAGAAAACAGGTGAAAGTGAAGGTAAAAAGAGCGTAAGCAAGTTACCGGAAGAAAGCTTCAAGGGAAGAATTGATTAAAGGAGAAAGGGGGAAATCTATGGACATTATTGTTGCTGAAGAGTTAACAAAAAAATTTGAAGAGCTTGTTGCAGTGGATCACGTTAGTTTTAGAGTGAGGAAGGGGGAAGTTTTTGGCTTTCTAGGTCCAAATGGAGCAGGTAAAACCACGACAATCAACATGTTAATTACCATCATGAGGCCGACTGAGGGAAACGCATGGGTTGCAGGCTACAGTGTTGTTGATGAGCCTGAAAAAGTCAGGAGAAAAATCGGAGTTGTGTTTCAGGATCCTACACTGGATAAAGAGTTGACAGGGAGAGAAAACTTATGGATCCATGGAAGAATCTACGGCCTGTCTTCAGGCGAGTTAAGAGGTAAAATTAAGGAGCTTGTTGAATTCGTGGAACTAGGGGAATGGATGGATTACCAGGTTAAAAAGTATAGTGGCGGAATGATGAGGAGGCTTGAAATTGCAAGATCTCTTCTCTATGACCCGGAAATCCTTTTCTTGGACGAGCCAACTCTCGGCTTGGACCCCCAGACGAGGACCCATATATGGGGCTACATTGAACAACTAAGGAAAAAAAGGGAGACAACAATTTTCTTGACGACGCACTACATGGAGGAAGCAGATAAGCTCTGTGATAGAGTGGCGATAATAGATCACGGAAAGATAGTGGCGGTAGGGAAGGCTGAGGAGCTTAAGAAGATGGTTAGGAAAGAGGTTGTTTACGTTAAGATTGAAAACTCAGCTTCTCAAGATCTTGTTTCTGAGTTGTCAAGGCTGGAACACGTGGATGAAGTAAGGGTGCTGGGTGAAAAAACAATTGGTTTACAAACTGAAAATGCTTCTGAAACAATTCCTTGGATCTTTAAGGTTGCGCAGTCCCTTAACACAAGTATTAAAGAAATCAATTATCATAGGGCGAGTCTTGAAGATGTTTTCCTCACCTTAACAGGGAGAGGATTGAGGGATGAAAAATCAAGTTATTTTGATCATGTTAGGGCTGCCTTAAGATCTAGGAGGTTGAGAGGACATTGAAAAAATTGACCGAGTCACTGACAGCCGCATACGTGATGTGGTATCGGCAAGTGAAGCATTTCGTTAGGGCTAGGTCAAGGGTTTTCGGTGCACTGGTTCAACCGGTTATGTGGCTGGTTTTCCTTGGAGCTGGACTATCGCCCTTATTCAGCTCCCCTGTTTCCCTGGATCCGTTCAAGGGACTTAATTACTTGTCTTTTCTAGGGCCAGGGATAATTTTGATGGGTGTTTTTTTCATGTCTTTCATGTCGGGAATATCTGTTATCTGGGACAAGGAATTTGGCTTTCTCAAGGAGGTTTTGGTGGCGCCTGTCGCCAGGGAAGCAACAATACTTGGAAGAATGCTCGGAGACTCCACGGTCGCTCTAGTCCAGGGCTTAATTATTCTCTTAACAATGTTCCCCTTCATTCCAGGCTTAAATCTTAAGGGCGTTCCCGCAGCGGTCCTGATAGTTTTCAGTGTTGCAGCCTCCTTTAGCAGCGTAGGAATAGCAATAGGGTCAAAGATGACGA
>JAOZGF010000029.1 GCA_027491845.1 Thermoproteota archaeon
TATCCCCATCTCTTTCGCCTTGAAAAATCCCCTTTTAACCCTGTATCTCTTGGCAATTGGATGCGGGAAAGAACCCCCACCGTTACATATAATTAAATTTATGTTTTGTTCATGTAGCGCTTCCCTAATTTCTTTGCACAGTCGCTTGATCACGTTTAGTCTTGCTTTCCTTCGGATATCCTTGTATGTTATGACGGATCCCCCTAGCTTTACCATGATGAGGTTCTCCATGTTCTCACATTCCCTTAATTTTCCGCTTGTTTTCCTAGGTTTTTGACCTCAGGAGGTTTAGGTTTGCCTTCACGTATTGTTTTCTAAGTTCTTCCAGTGAGACATGCGTATAGATTTGGGTTGTAGCGAGGGAACTGTGGCCTAGGAGTTCTTGTATATATCTTATGTCCACTTCTTTGTCAAGTAAATGGGTTGCAAAACTGTGTCTGAGCTTGTGGGGGGTGCATCTTTCTTGGTAATTCATTATTTTCGCTTTTTTACCCAGCCTTTTAATCATTCTCTGAACATTTAACGGCGTGATCCTGTTTCCGTAGTTGTTCAGGAATAATGGTCCACTTTTTTCTTTTCTGGAGGAAAGATACTTTTTTAGTTCCACCTTACATTCCTCGCTGAAGAAAGTGTACCTGTCTTTTCCTCCCTTTCCGCCGGAGATCCTTATTGTGTTCTTTTCGAAGTTTAAGTCTTCAAGGTTTAAGTTGCAGAGCTCAGAAACCCTTATGCCTGAAGAGTATAGGAGGAGGATTATTGCTTTGTCCCTTGTTTTTTCAGCTGCTTCAACTAACTTTAATATTTCTTCCCTGCTCAATACTTCAGGCAGGTTTTTACCTACGCGCGGAGGCTTTAATTCTTTTAAGAAATCTTTTCCCAGGTAAGACAGAAACCTTCTTAACACAACGACGTGCAAGTGCATGCTTCTGGCAGAATAGTTTTTTTTGTGTTTAATGTGGTAAAGATATTCCTTTACTCTTTCCAGGGTTATATTGGACATGTCCCATTTGTTGAATTCGAAAAAGGTGCGGAGGGCGCTTGCATATGTTTTTATTGTTTGCTTGCTCTTTCCTTCCAGCTCTAAGTCTATCAAGAAATCCTTGGCTTTTGCAGGCAACATCTCTGACTTCTTGACTTCTTTGATCTTAACCAAGGGTTTTCTGCCTCCATGTAATACAGGGCTGCTGACGATTGTTCATTAAACGTTAGTATGGCGAATCTATGCTTAAAAACGTTTTAGAAAATAAGTGGAAGAATTTTGCAGAAATCCTTTGGAGCTTCACAGGGAATTCCCTATTTATTGTAAAGAAAATGGGTTTGCTTAAGTGCCATGTATTAGTTAAACATTGCATTCCTTTTTTCTTGGCTGAAGCTTCAAGGGTTAAAAAACTTTTTGTCTAATTGCAGGAAGACTATTTTTACCAGTAATTTCAAACTTTTTAAAGCTTTTAGATTAACAATTAGTTAGAAGGCAAGTATAATTGTTTGTCTGATTAGCATGAAGCTTAAACTTTTGGTTTACGATATTGATCACGTTGTGGAGAATGGAGAAGGTGTTGCAAGGCTCTTCACAGTAGATGAAAAAGGCAGGATAGTAATTGTATTGGATAATTCTGTTAAACCCTACTTTTACGTTGAAACGGTGGAGGAAGAAGTTGAAAGCATTAGGAAAAAGATGGAGGCATTGAAACATGAGGGCTACCAGGTTCAGAGGGTTGTTGAAGTAGAGAAAGACTTCTATACGGGCAGGAAGAAGTTGTTGATGGTTTACCTGCGTAATCCAAAGGAAGTCATGGATGTAAGGAACATTGTGAAGGAATGGCCAGGCGTCATCAACGAATATGAGTACACTCTGCCCTTTTATCACCGTTACCTCTTGGACAAGGGATTGAGTCTCATGGAATGGATTGAGGTTGAGGGTGAAAGTGTTAATGGAAATTACCCTTACCCTGTTGTCATCGCTAAATCAATTAACAAGTTGGGCCTGCCTCAGGATCAAGGCTTTAGGGTTCTCGCCTTTGACATAGAGGTTGCAGAGGAAAACGGTGAAGAAAAGATAATTATGATTTCAATGGCCGACAACCAGGGCTTCAAAAAAGTTTTAACTTGTTGGGGTGAGGCGAATGAGTTAAGCCATGTTGAAACCTTTGGAAACGAAAGGGAAATGCTTGAGAGATTCGTGGAGTTAGTGGGAGAAAGGGATCCTGTCTTCATTGTGGGTTATAACACGGACAGATTTGATTTCTTAAAGCTTAGGGATAGATGTGAGGCGTTAGGTGTAAAGCTTAGGTTGGGCTTAGATAGAAAGGAGGTTAAACTGGTTAAGAGGGGCAGGATATCCTCTGCCAAAATAACAGGCAGGGTTCATTTAGACCTCTTTGATTTCATTGAACACATTCTTTCTCCCTCCATGAAAACAGAAGTCCTAACGCTTGACGCAGTTTCAAAAGAATTGATTGGGAAGGGGAAAGTAGATGTTAAGTGGCTTGAAATCGAAGAAGCCTGGAAACAAAAGAGAGATTTTGAGAAGATCGTCAGTTATTCGCTCCGGGATGCAGAACTAACCCTTGCCTTATCCCATTACCTTCTCCCCCAAATATTTTCCATAGCTAGGTTAACGGGGCTACCCCCCTTTGACGCCTCTAGATACACTTACTCCCAGCTTGTCGAGGCATTTTTCATGAAGAAAGCTGTTGAAACAAACACGTTAATCCCTAACAGGCCTAAACACGAAGAAATACAGCAAAGAAGGGCGCAACCTGTTTATAAGGGAGCTATAGTGATTGAACCTGAGAAAGGGGTTCATTCAAACATTCTGGTCTTCGATTTCGCAGCAATGTATCCAAGAATAATAGTTACACATAACATATCACCCGACACCCTTAACTGCAGCTGCTGCAAAAAAGAGAGGGTCCCAGGTTTAAACTATCACTTCTGCAGGGAAAAGAAGGGATTTATACCTGCACATCTTGAAGAAGTCATTAGGAGGAGGGATAAAGTCAAGAGGGAAATGAGGGAAATCGACAAGGAAAGCGAGAAGTACAGGCAACTGGACAACATGCAATTCGCACTGAAAATAATTGCAAATGCAACATACGGATACTTTGCATATGTGGGTTCAAGGTGGTACTGCAGGCCTTGCGGAGAATCATGTACGGCATGGGAAAGATATTATATAAACCAGGTCATTAAGAAGGCGGAAGAGGCAGGTTTCTCCATATTGTACGGAGACACGGACAGCGTCTTCTTAACATTGCACGGTCTTTCAAAGGAAGAATTGATAAGGAAGGGAATGAAGTGGCTCAAGGAATTAAATGAGTCCCTTCCAGGAATGATTGAACTAGAATTCAGGGGCTTCTACGTGAACGGAATATTTGTAGCCCGAAGGGGAAAGGTAAAAGGGGCTAAGAAGAGATATGCCTTAATAGATGAAGAAGGAGAACTCGAAATAAGAGGATTTGAAACGGTTAGGAGGGACTGGTGTGAACTTTCAAAGGAAATCCAGCATGAAGTGTTAAGAATAATTTTACAGGAGAAAGACCTTAACAAGGCTGTGGCCCTCGTTAAAAAAACGATTAGAGAAATAAGGGAAAGAAGGGTTCCGCTGGAGAAACTCATCATATACACCCAGTTAACAAAGCCGTTATCAGAGTACAAGTCCATAGGTCCACATGTTAAGGTTGCTTATAAATTGAAGGAAAAGGGCAGGCCTGTTGGTGAAGGAATGGTTGTTCAATTTATCGTTACAAAGGGCTCAGGGTCGATTTCAGATAGATCCATGCCCTCTGAAGATGTCACAATAGATGATTACGATCCTGATTACTATATTCACAATCAAGTTCTACCTGCCTCCATGAGGGTTCTCTCCATTCTAGGCATATCTGAAAAAGAGATTTTAAAGGAGGAGAGACAGGCTAAACTAGGAGAATGGTTTTAATTCTGCTTTAACCTGTTTCAACTTGTTTCAAACCTATAATGTACTTTGCAGAAAAGAAACTGTATTCATCCTTCTTTAAAGGAAAAGCTGGCCTGTTTACCTTTCCACTGCATGACTGCCGCCTTTAAAAGAAAGAGGGTCGGTGCAAAGGAGCAAAACAGTAGTGGCATGAGCGGTGTAGCTGTTACTCCGCCTAAAGTAACAGAAAAAAGCCTTACATCCCTTGTAGCCCAAGGAAATCCTTTCCTAAATTCTTCGCTGCCCAAACTCGTCCGAAGTAACATTGAAACATAACTTACCATGACAACTCCAAATGTGGATAAAGCTAACAAAACCATTATGAAGCCTGGTTGTAAAATTTCCATGTTATAGATTGAAAAACAAAGTGAAAGCATCAGGGAAACATCCACCGCCCTATCCAGAACTGTGTCAATGAATTTCCCGAACAAGCTTGTTTTGCCTGTTAGCCTGGCTAGTTCTCCGTCCATTCCATCTAACAGCGACGAAAAATGAGTTAGAATCCCAGCTAGAGCGTAACAATTAAAGAAAAAAAGCATTGCAGAAATAATTCCTGTTAAGAAGCTAACCACACTTATCAGGGTCGGATTAACAGTCCACTTTTTCTTGTAAAGCCAGACAGATGCCCTGGTGGATAAGGGCCTGTTTAAATATCTTGAAACAACCCCATCCCATGGTTTATACAGGTCACGCCTAAGTATTTCCCAATACATTCTCCTGGCTTCAATTAGGTCCCTCGGAGTGTCTACATCTATCCATAGGCAGCCTGTCACGTCGATGAAACCGACTTCTCTTTTTTCAGCTGAATAATTAACCAAGTCATCTATTTCCGCTTTGGCTCCCCTTTTTTCAATTAACTCATCGATCCAAGGGAAGACTTTCTTGGAGAGCACAAATAATCCTGTATCTATGCCGTTTGCTGGATAAACATCTTTACCAACCCGCTCAATAATCCCGTTCCTTATTTTAATTTTAAGACCTTCACGCATTTTCTCTTCAAGAGGTTTTCTATCTAGGCACAGGACTATGCCTTTCCTTTCACTTGTTTTTAAAAGCCTTCTTACAATTTCTCTTTCAAACAAGTGATCAGACATGACTAGCAGTATCTTCTCTGTATTTCTATCTTGCCTTACCTGTTTTACCGCTGACTTTAAGGTATAAAGGTTTCCGCTGTTTCTTCTTTCAACTGAAACTATCCTAATGTTTAGTTTTTCTTGGTTTTCAAGTTCCCTCTTGAATTGTTCAACAAACTCTGACCTTGTCGCTATGATTACTTCTCTTACATTTATTTCCCTTAGTTGTGTGAGTATGAAGTCTATGATTTTTGTTTTTCGATTTAGTTTTAGGAATGATTTTGCTGTATAAAGGCCTAGGGAACCCATTCTGGTTCCTTTTCCAGCCGCAATAATGACGGCTTTCATAGAATCACTGTTAACTTACCTTAAAGTTTTACTAAATTATAAGGAGGCATTCTAGAATTATGATTAGGAAAAGGCCTTTGTTAGGTAGAATGCCAAACCATCTAAAAAAATTTTGGCTGTAGGCAAAGTAATAGGTAGGGAAACTTCCGAGTTCTTCGGCGCAGTAGAGTTTAAATGTCCTTTAATAACCAGTGCTCATTAAAAATCAATTGCTTTAAAGAGAAAAACTTTTTAAGGGGGTACAGGTTTTGCTTCTAGAGGAAAAGTTGTTCTGAGAGGTACAGGATTATGATGGGTAAACCTTTAGCTGCTGTCGTGTCTGTGGGGTTGTCTAAGTTCGGTCGGATAGAAGGTAAATACGGCAGGGAATTGTTTTTTGATGCTTTTAAAGAGGCAATCGATGGTTGCCCAAACCTAGAAACGAGAGACATTGAGGCGCTTTATGTGGGGCAAATGAGCGAATTTTACGAGCACCAGGGACACAGTGGGGCAATTGCAGCTAATTGGACGAGGTTGCTTCCCATCCCGTCAATTAGAACTGAGGGTGCCTGTGCTTCCTCGGGTGCTGCGGTGGCTTTAGGCGTTATGTCCGTTCATTCCGGCCTATGCGACGTCGTTATGGCAGGCGGTATAGAGAAAATGACACACCAGCCTACTCCTTTTGTAACTGAAGCACTGGCGCTGGCCTCAGATTTCCCCTTTGAACAATGGAATGGATTAACTTTTCCTGGGCTGTATGCCTTGATGGCTACCGCGCACATGCATGAGTATGGGACCACTGAAGAGCAACTGGCATTGGTGGCTGTTAAAAACCATGGTAACGCCATGTTTAACCCTAAAGCCCATTTACCAAAAAAGATAACTGTTGATGACGTCCTCTCTTCAAGGATAATCGCATGGCCGCTTAAACTGTATGATTGCTCCCTAATAACGGATGGAGCCTCCTGCGTTATCTTGACGAAACCTGAACTAGCGAAGAAATACACTGATACGCCTGTCTACATCATTGGATTTGGGCAGGCGGCGGACACAATAGGCTTATACGAAAGAGCCTCATTGACTTCTTTAGCAGCCACCAAGGTTGCCTCAAAAAAGGCATACGAAATGGCCGGGGTTTCTCCGAAAGACATAGATGTGGCTGAGGTACACGACTGTTTCACGATCGCTGAGATAATGGCCTATGAAGACCTTGGATTTTGTGAAAAGGGGAGGGGAGGAAAGCTTATTGAGGATGGTGAAACCAATATTGGAGGCAGAATCCCTGTTAACACCAGCGGAGGACTAAAAGCAAAGGGCCATCCTGTTGGGGCTACTGGTGCAGCTCAAATTTGCGAGATATATTACCAGTTAACGGGTCAGGCTGGCAAGAGACAGGTTGAAGGTGCTGAAATAGGTTTAGCCCATAATATAGGTGGATCGGGCGCTACAGGAGTTGTCCATATCCTGAGAAGAGGTGATTAACAATGAGCGAGGAACTCCCTAAGACCCTTGATCAGTTTTACAAGTTTGTTTCAGAGAAAAAATTGATGGCCTTACAGTGCCTTGACTGTGGTAAGATCTATCTCCCCCCAACCCCGAGATGTCCAAAGTGTTTTTCTTTCAACACAAGCTGGAAGGAGCTCTCAGGCAAAGGAAAACTTTTAACGTACACGGAAATCCACGTGGCAACTCCCCAATTTGCTTCTCAAGCGCCCTACCTAGTCGGCATAGTAGAGTTGGAGGAGAACGTTAGGTTGCCTGGGATAATCAAAAACTGTAGGAGGGAAGAACTAGCTATAGGCAAGCCCATGAAAGTTGTTTTTGAAGAAAAAGCAGAGGAAAGAAAAAGTTGGCCAGCGTGGGGCAGGTACTACCTTGTTCCAGCTTAACTCTCAGTTTTCACTTTTTGGGACGCGTATATATGACTTTGTATTTGCATGGTCCCTGAAAACATACTTTGCATTCTTCCTTCCCAAATTCCTCCGGTGTCGCATCTTTCACTTTAACCTCATAGCCAAGCGACTTATATAATTCCACGTATTCCTCTACCCTTGAAGCTTCAACTGTAAATTGTTTTTCCCAAGCTTCCTTTTTTCCCTCATTCATTTCCATACCAGCATGTTGCTTCTAACTTTTAAAAGAGCTCCTCTAGTTCCTCGTTCATCTTAGGCATTTTGCCGTGCTGCTTAATGTATTGCTGTAATAACTCGCTTTCTCTCATGGTATACATCTCGTTTTCCTCAAAAGTAAAGTATTTCGCTTCACTTGTTTCTAACTGGCTTGAAAGTTCTTGCCTAAGATTCATGGCCCCGCTTATGTAAATGATGTTTTTTTGTTCGTCTAAAAGCGTATACACGCCTGGTGTTTCAGGTACCTTGTTAACGTTCTCCTGTGTTAATTCAATCCATTTCTCTGGCGGGGACATTACCTTGGATATGTAAAGCCTTAAGTCACACTTCAAACATCTCTCAGCTTCTCTCTTTGCTTCTTCTTCGCTGTAAATTTTTTTCACTACGTTGAATCCTTTAAGTCTTTCCTTTACAGGGATTTTTCCAGGGTTAACTCTTTCAAGGAAGCCGAAGCCTTCCAATTTACCGATCCATTGTTCACGCTTACTTCTTTCAACCAGTAACAAGTCTATTTCCCCATCTCCACCTAAGTATTTGTCTATGGAGGAAGCTGCTTTTCTGCCCTGAGATATTGCTTCAACAACCGATGAAGGACCTATTACGATGTCTCCTCCTGCAAATACGCCTGGCATGCTTGTTTGAAGCGTTTCATTATCTGCTTCAATCCATCCTCCATTTTTTAGTTTTAGGTTAGAGTCTTTTAAGAGGGCTGTGTCAGGGTTTTGCCCGATTGCTATTATTACTGTGTCACAGTTCAACTGCATTTTTTTGTTTTCGTCAAACTTGGGGTTGAACCTTCCCTCCTTGTCAAAGACAGATGTACAATAAATAAGGTTGATGCTTTTCACTCTTCCATTTTCGCCATTGATTTTCTTGGGACCCCATGAAGGATGTATTTCAACTCCTTCTTCTACTGCTTCCTCTATTTCCCATGGGTGTGCAGGCATTTCTTCCCTTGACTCTAAACAAACCAGTTTTACTTTTGCACCGAGCCTCCTAGCTGTCCTGGCAACGTCTATGGCAACGTTTCCTCCACCTATCACCACAACTTCCCTGCCTAGCTCAGGTTTTTCTCCCCTGTTAATGGACTTAAGGAAGTCTAAACCGAGATAAACAGGTTTAAGATCGCTTCCAAGGATGTTAAGTTGCTTGCTTTTCTGCGCTCCTGCAGCAATGAAGACCGCATCAAACTGCTTCTTTAAGTCGTTTAATGTAATGTCCCTACCTATTTCCACATTTGTTTCTATCTTCACACCAATTTCTCTTATTTCTTCTATCTCTTTCCTAACGACTTCAACGGGAACCCTGTATCGAGGTATGGCCTGAGTTAACATTCCACCTGGTTCACTGTCTTTCTCGAAAACCTTTACTTCATGGCCGAGAAGCGAGAGGTAATAAGCTGCTGTTAGGCCCGCTGGGCCTGAACCTATTACAGCAACCTTCTTACCTGTTGGCTGTTTTTTCCTTATTTTTTCTTTCCATCCATTGCTTGCATTAACGCTTGCAAAGAGTTTCAAATCACAGATCGCTATTGGCTCGTTAACCTGAGACCTCCTACATTCTTCTTCGCATGGATGGTGGCAGACGTAACCTAGAACCATGGGGAACGGTGTTTTTTCCCTTATCAAGGCAGCAGCTTCGCCAGGGTTACCGTTTAGTATGCTGTTTATGTAGAGGGGTACCTCAAGGTTTATTGGGCAAGTGTTCTTGCAGGGAACAAGTTGCTTCTCTCTCTCACCCATTTTTAGGCCTTTGTCCTTAAGCGCCCCTGTTGGGCAAACTTCTACGCAGGCACCGCAAAACCTGCATCCTGACTCCTTGAGTGTTGGTGCAACTGTTCCAACAACGGGTTTGTCTCCGTCATAGGTGAAGCCTAGTGCCTCAACTCCCTTTAGTTCTCTGCATGCCTTTACACATCTCATGCATGCAATGCAGAGGTTGTAGTCCCTAACAATAAGTGGTTCATTCTCCACTTTTGGAAGGTTCTTAGGCACATACCTAGGTGTCTCTTCATGTAGGCCTACGTATTCCACAACTCTCTGTAATTCACAGTTTCCAAAGAGTTCACAGCATCTCTCTTCAACTGGGACGTTGGAAGAACAAGGTTCCCTCGTGCATCCTTCCCTTTGCTCGCACACTAGACAGGCATGAGGGTGGTCCGCCATTATCTTTGCGAGGTTTCGACGCCTCAGTTCTTTTATGTCGTCGGAGCCCGTGATAACCTTTAATCCTTCTCTAACCGTTGTTTCGCAGGCTTTTAAAATCTCGTTTGTTCCTTCTATTTTAATCAGGCATAGCTGGCATCCTTCAAACTCCTTCCTAAATAAGTCCTTATTCCCTTGGACGGGTTTACCGTTTACATATATTTTCTCTAAAGGCTTAACTTTCTTGAAAGGAAGGTCTGGATGCGAGCAGAGGGATGGTATGTATATCCCTGCTTTCCATGCTGTTTCTAGGATTGTTGCTCCTTCCTCCGCCTCAATTTCTGTTCCGTCAATGGTTATCTTAACTTTGTTAACTTTGCCCATTTCTCTTCCCGTAAAGTCAGGAGAAAAAGAGGGAAAGCGTTCTTTTCACCAAGAATGGGTTATTGCTTCTTGGTCGCATGACTCAACGCAGGGCAGCTTTCTCTCCCCACTAGTAGGCTTGCATGGGGCACAGGTGTACTTAATCTTTTTCCTTTCTTCTTCTCTTACAGCAGCCATCATGCCTCCTTCGATGTCAAAATCATTTGGCACTAGTTCCAAAACGTTGTATGGACAAGCTTTTACGCAGTTTCCACATCCATTGCATTTTTCAGTGTCGATTATAATGAAGTATTCGCCTGAACCGTCCTTGTAACCGTAATGGGCAAGCAATGTTTTTCATCCCCTGTTTCTTAAGCCCTTTTTCTCTGCAACTCAACCAGTGCCTTCGCGAACAATGCTGCTCCAATGGCTCCAGCTATCATTGGGTCGTACTTAGGGTTCATGGGCAGGCTTTTTATGCCTAATTCCCTTTCTAACCTTGTAACTACACCTATGTTCTTAGCTATTCCTCCAGTGATGACAAAATCCTTTTCAACTCCTAGCCTAAGCAACAATTCAACAACTCTGTGAGCCATGGCGGAGGTGTAGGCTGCCAAAACCTTTTCCTTAGGCCATCCCTTCCTTAAGAGGGCTGTTGCCTCTGCCTTGGCAAAAACAACACATGTGTTGCTTACCGGAGGCGGTTCCTCCTTCACTTGCAAGGATATTTCGCCCACGTCCTCGATAGGTATTCCCAATAAGTCCGCGAAGACCTCCATCCCCCTACCGGTTCCAGCTGCACACTTGTCGTTCATCAAAAAAGCTTTAACCTTTCCTTTTTCATCTACTTTAATTGCTTTGCAGTCTTGTCCGCCCATGTCAAGAACAGTCCTCACAGTGGGCCCCCAGATGAAGTTCGCCCCCCTTGCATGGCAGGCTATTTCTGTTATGGCTTTCTTTGCGAAGGGGACGTTGACTCTTCCATAACCTGTCCCAACAACGTAATGTATGTCTTCCAGTTTCATCCCTGTCCCCTCCAGAGCCCAATTAGTTACTTTTATTGCACTATCTGGACTGCTTGAGCCTGTTCTCATTATAGCGTAAGCATAGAGTTCTCCATCAACCATTATTGCTGTTTTTGAGCTTACCGAGCCTATGTCCACCCCTGCGGTGATTATGTCGCCTGACCTCCAGTCTACATCCGGAACTGTTCTTCTATATTCAGGCCATCTCCAAAATTCTTTCTTTTGAGATGCCACTTTATTCACCTCCATCTTTTTCAGAAGCTATTAAGGCAGCTCCCAAGGCACCTGAGAACTCAGGGTCCTCGGGAACGAGAACATCTGTGTTGAGTTCACGTTTAAGGGCTTCAACGAACCCTACGTTCCTTCCAACGCCTCCAACTAGGACAACATCCTTTTCAATGCCAACTCTCCTCGTCATCGAAGCTATTCTGCTTGCTATTGCGTCATGTATTGCCCTAGCAATGTCTTCCTTAGGCGTCTTTGCATGAATCAACGAGACAACTTCTGATTCAGCGAAGACTGTGCACTGAGCATTCATTGGAACAGCTTTCTTTGACTTAAGGGATAGGGGCCCCATTTCCTCAACAGTCACTTCAAGCGCTCTAGCCATAGCCTCCACAAATGTTCCTGCTCCAGCAGCACATCTCTCATTTATTGCGAAGTCCTTCACATTCCCCTTTTCATCGCATCTCAATGCCCTTCCTTCCTCTGCCCCAACGTCTATCACGGTCCTTGCTGTGGGAAACAAAAAGTTTACCCCACGTGCATCTGCAGTTATTATGCTTACAGCTTCAACTGCATTGATGGGTGGCGCCTTAACAACAGAGTCCTTCCCTATACCTGTCGAAATAATGTATTTTATCTCTTCTCTTTTGAGGCCTGCTCCTTCTAAAGCTTTTTTGAAGGCTGACTCTGCAGATGCCTTGAGATCGAAGCCTGAAACAACAATGCCTTTTGAAAGAATTTT
>JAOZGF010000036.1 GCA_027491845.1 Thermoproteota archaeon
CCATGTTTCTCCATGTTATTCCTGGTGTACTCGAAGTCAAGGTCGTGGAGGAGCCCAGTGACCCTCCATTTCTCCCTGTCTTCTCCAAAATAACTTGCCAAGCCATCCATTATCGCTTCCACCGCCAGTAAATGTTTCAAGTATTTTTCATCTCTAACATGCCTTTTTAGGAGGTTTAAGGCCCTTTCTCGAGGATCCGTATGAACACCCTCCTCAAATCCAGAGTTATTTCCTTAAACAAAACCTTTAAGACAGTTATAAAGTTATAAAATTTAGTTAAGTTAGTTAAGGTGTTTCTTCCTGAATACATTTCTTCCTTTCCTCCTTAAAACCAGGAAAACAAAGCCAATGACAAGTGTCCAGACAACTACGTCGATTACAAATGATCCCACGTCAATCCTCCATGGACTATAAGGTGGAGGTATCACTAACCGAAACAGCCAGGGGAAAGGCAAGCCGTAAGGTGTAGCGCCGACAAGCAATAACGTGCTAGGAATCAGGCCAGCAAGCAAAGTTATTCCCCCAACAAGGATCAGGACGGCATGTTTTGATTCCATTTTTCTTCCTCTATAGTAGTGTCTTCTAAATTTGGAGTTAGCCCCCGCTTAAATACTTATTTTTTTAAAAGCCTAAGACGAAGGACCAGTAACTTTGCAACTGACACGGAAACTAACTCTAACACCTGAAACGTAAGTGGGTTACCGTTAATCCAGGAAACCATGTGGGTGTAAAAACAACTTAAAACAACTTAACATTAAAAAGGCTTGTTGACTGCATTAATCTTGTTTCCAAGAAAAATGGACTTTGCAAGGAAATCGCTGTTTCTTTTCGTGGTCAAGGTAATAGGCGAGGTAAACCCTTTAGCTGGCAGAAACCGTTTAGACATAATCTAATTCCTATATAGACATAGAGTATTGCAAGGAAAAGCTTGAATTTCTCAGGTGGAGTCTTGTGAGCCAGCCTAGGGCCTAGCTGGGCAAACAAAACACTGGGTAAACCTATGGTTAGGAACGCCAATAAATTGAACCATCCGAAGCTTAAAGGAGGATAACTTAACGGATTAGCTGCTTGATCGATTCTTCCAAGTAAGCCGAAGGAAACCGATCCAACAGATGAACCAATAACCATCGTGGCTAGCGAAAGTGGAACAGCCAGGTGAACAGGTATCTTCAAGATGGAGTTCAAAACAGGCATGTAAACCAAGCCGCCCCCTATCCCTATGAAGTGTGCAAAGGCACCGCTTGAGACACCGCTTACCGCGTAGCTGTGTAGTTTTGGAGTGAGGAGCTCTTGAATAGGCAGTGGTCTGGCTTTCATGAAGCGATAAGCCCCGATGAGGCATGCTAGGCCGAACAACATTTTAAGAAATAATCCAGCTTGCGAGCGATAACTCGTAAAGAAAACGAAAGCGAACAGGGCCCCCAGGATGCTTCCTAAGCCCACTGGTAAGGCAAAGAAAACATAATGCCTCACCGGGAACTCTAAATTTTTTCTCTTGAGCTCACGTTTATGCCTAATTACCCCGCTTAAGGCCGTTGGAACAACGATAGCCATGTTTGTCCCGAACGCCAGCAATGGTGCAAGGCTTGAAGGAACATTGCTTGACTCAAAGAAGAAAATCATGACGGGAACCATGATGAAGCAGGCTCCAACCCCAAAATACGAGCTAACTAGTCCAACAAGGGAGCCCGTTAGGGCTAAAGCGAAAAGGAAGTATGGATCCACTTAAACCATCCTGAACATTTTTCACATTTAGTTTATACTCTAATAAATTTAAAAAATTTTGGTTTATTAAATAAACTAGTGATGAGGTTGGACGAGATAGACAAGAAAATAATTTCCAGCCTTCAAGACAACGGCAGAATGTCCCTGAAGGAAATAAGCAGGATAGTTGGACTAACAAGCATGGGCGTGAAAAAAAGACTGGAAAAACTCTTTTCAAGGGGCCTGGTAAAGGTATCAGCCCTCTTAAACATAGAATCACTAAACCTCTATGCAGCCCTCCTCTTCGTTGAACTAGAAAACACGGACGTGAAGGAAGAAATACTTAAACGGTTTAGGGAATGCCCCAGGGTTGTCTACATATTCAACACGCTTTCAGGATATAACTTCATCGTTCTAACCATAGCTGAGGACAAGGAAACACTTGAAAGCGAGGCAATGCAAAGATGCTCCTTAAGAAGCCAAAAGGGAATAAGGAGATCCGAATTCTACTTAATTGGAAGCATTGAATACGAGCCCTTCCTCCCTGTTAGAGAGAATCTCACGCACAAGGGAAAAGTAATAGCACCCTGCGGGGTTGACTGCGGCAAATGCGAACGTTATCGGGCAGAGAAATGTACAGCTTGCCCAGCTACAAAGTATTACCGTGGGCCATTGTGACATAACAATCTGTCAATAAGATTTATAAGGTTTTCAAGGGGAACTTCCGTTTGACTATCTGAACAAACCCTCATCCACTGACAACAAACATCGCCCAACCGCGTTGAAGCAGGCTCGCTGAAAATGACCATTAAAGACATTCTGGAAGGATCTAAAGTAATTGTCGTGGTAGGCTGCTCACATCAACAGGAAAAGGATTCATACAGGGTCTCTAAATACTTAAAAGAGCAAGGTTACAGAATAATTCCCGTAAATCCGCATGTGGAAGAGATCCTGGGTGAGAAAACCTTTAAGGATGTCTCTGAAATCAAGGAGAAGGTAGATATAATCAACGTTTTTAGGCCAAGCGAAGAATGCTTGGAAGTCGTTAAGGAAGCTATTAAGCTAAAACCGAAAGTAATTTGGATGCAGTTAGGGATAAAGAATAAAGAAGCTGCTGAAATAGCTGAAAAACAAGGTATCACAGTTATTATGGACAAATGCATCATGG
>JAOZGF010000037.1 GCA_027491845.1 Thermoproteota archaeon
GAAATTATTCAGAGGGGAGGTAGGTAGCGACATGCCGCCGAAAGTTGATCAAGACCTCTGCACGGGATGTGGAACATGCGCTGAAAACTGTCCAGCTGACCCGGTGGTTTTCGAAATTAAGGATGAAAAAGCCCACGTTGTTCATCCAGAAGCATGCATCGAATGCGAGGTGTGTGTTGAGAACTGCCCTGAGCAAGCAATAGAAATGGTAGAGTAACCTTAGAGTAACCTAAATCGCCGTTGTTCCCTCGCTTACATCTTTCTTTTTTTTAAGTTAAAAAAAGTAAAGAGGTTAAAAAGGAGCCCCTGCTTGTTCATGCAGTCTCATTCGAGCCCCTTTCCCTGATCCTTCTTGCCTTACCCTCTACTGTGGGCATTGCTCCCTCCTTAACTAGGTTCACAGGTATCCTTATGAAAGTGTTTTGCAGGAGTTTTTTCTCCAGTTCCGCTTTCACCTTCTCCCTTTCCCGCCAATGGCTTCTCTTTACTTCTACCTTCACGGTTATCTCCTTATAATAGCCTTTTTTCACAATGTCTACCGTGTAGTTTCCAGTGGTTTCATGTATGCTTAGCACAGCGTTGTCGATTTGGCTTGGCCAAATGTTCACTCCCTTTATTATTATCGCGTCATCGTTTCTCCCCTTAATCCTCGATATTCTTGGAAAAACTAGCCCACATTCACATTGTTCGTAGGTTATCGAGCAAACGTCGCCTGTCCTGAACCTTAAAACCGGGAAGGCCTCCTTCCAAAGTGACGTTAAAACTAGTTCTCCTTCCTCGTTTTCCTCAAGTACTTCTCCTGTTCCAGGATCTATTATTTCAGGGTAAAAGTAGTCTGTCCAAACATGCAAACCATCCTTTTCCCTGCACTCTATAGCCACGCCTGGACCGCAGAGCTCTGTTAATCCGTAGTTGTCGTACGCGTCGACCCCTAGTTTTTCCTCTATCTTGCTCCTAGCTGCCTCAGACCATGGCTCTGCACCGCACACAGCTATCCTGAGCCTTAAATCCCTTTCTGGATCCACTTGTTGTTCCTCTATTGCATGGGTCAATCGAACTGCAAAAGACGGGATAGCGTGGAAAGCCGTTATCCCTAAGTCCATCATCACTTGGATTGTCCTGGAGGACCCCACAGGGCCCAGCGGGATCGCTGCAGCACCTATTCTTTCAACGGCTTGAAGAATCCCCAGGCCCCCTGTAAACACGTTATGCGTTGAGGTATTCGCAAATATGTCTTTAGCGGTCACGCCAACCATCATTAGCCCTCTAGCCATCAGGTTTGTCCACGTTGCAACATCGTTTCTCGTGTAAGCCGCAACCTTAGGCTTACCTGTGGTGCCTGAACTCATGTGTATCCTTACAACTCTGTCCAGAGGCTCTGCAAGGAAGCCGTATGGGAAACTTTTCAGTAAGTCTTCCTTCGTTGTTAAAGGCAGTTGCTGAATGTCTTCCAGCCTCTTTATTACTAGATTCTCCCTAATTTTCTCTTTATAAAGCCTTGATCTTAAGGCTTGTCTAACAGACCACTTCAACCTCTTTAGCTGAATCTTTTCAAGTTCTTTTTTGTTGATGCTCTTTAACCTGTCCTGTGTAAATAGGGCCACCTCTCAACCTAATCACCTCTCTCCTATCTTGAAAAGTGAAAAGGAAAGTCCAAGGAATCGTTCACTAATTATAGCCGGTTTAAGATTTACATGAGGATTCCTTTCCCCATTTCCTGCGGAGAAAACTCCCTTGAAAGCTAGTGATATTGGTGTTTCATCGCCTCTTAACCTCTTCCCAGTAGGCTTTAAGGCTATGCCAATTTTCCTTAATAAATTTTTCTGATGTTGACACTCTAACTTATTGTTAGTGTAACGTATTGCGGATAAACGAAGTTGCTGCGAAGCAAAAATTTGGGACGAGTAGCGATAGCGTCCGCAAGCCAGTTTATCCCCTGTTCAACGACCGATAGGGGCGAACGATGGAGGTTGTGAAGGGTCGGCGGAGCAGTGGCACTTTATTACCTCCCATATTCTGGAGGGTACACACAAGTTGTTAACATACTCATCCATTGTTTTACAAGTAGAAAAATCAGGATGTATGAGCCATGCTCCTAAGAGGAAAAGGAGGTGGAAAAAGAAGTTCTAAAAGAATAAAAAGAATTTACGTTTTCAGATACTTCTACACGTACTTCAGTTGACAACATGAAGGGAAATTTAAGAGGGACACTGCAGTTAGTTAGGAGCTTAGGGGAGAGACATATGAAGATAGTTAATTACGTGTATAGAGGCGAGGAAAATTACGGTGTGCTTGTAGGGGATAAAATAATTCCGCATAGGTGGATAGAGGCAGCTACCCATGAAAAATTGCCTGGAACCATAATGGAGTTCATCTTTCAAGGAAAAACTTTTGAGGTAATGAGGCACTACTCTAAGCTTGAGGAGTATTGCGGGAAAGGAATAGTCAGTCTCTCAAATGTAAAGGTTGTTCAGCCGGTCCCAATGCCCAGGAAAATAATTTGTTTAGGCCTAAACTATTGGGATCATGCTGAAGAAGTAGGGCTTAAGCCTCCCAGTGAACCTGTGATTTTCTTTAAGCCCTGGACTTCAATTACAGGACCATATAACCCGATAATTTACCCGAGAATAACCAGGGAACTTGACTATGAAGGTGAACTTGCCGTGATTATAGGTAGAAAAGCGAAGTACGTAAGTGAAAGGGAGGCTGTGGAGAATGTTTTGGGTTACATGGTTTTTAACGATGTTACTGCTCGTGACATACAGTTTAGGGATAGGCAGTGGACTAGGGGGAAAAGCTTTGATACGTTTGCTCCAACAGGCCCCTTTATAGTGACAAGGGATGAAATTGATGACCCTCACAGTTTAAGGATAGTTACTAAGGTTAATGAAGAGATAAGGCAGGATTCCTCCACTTCTAACATGGTTTTAACCATTGAAAAAGTAATCAGTAGCTTAAGCAATGTGATGACTTTAGAGCCTGGGGACATCATTGCGACCGGCACGCCTTCAGGGGTTGGAATATTTTTTAAGCCGAAACCTAGGCTCCTTAAACTAGGTGACGTTGTTAAGGTATGGATCGAGGGAGTAGGGGAAATTGAAAACAAGATTATTAGGGAAAAAAGTTGGAGGAATAACCATTGAGTTCTCTGGCTGTAATTGGCGCTCAATTTGGAGACGAGGGAAAAGGAAAGATCGTTGATTTTCTAGCCCAAAAGGCCGACGTAATAGTTAGGTTCAACGGGGGAAGCAATGCAGGCCACACAGTTATGGTCGGAGAAAAAACATACAAGTTCCACTTGATCCCATCAGGTTCGCTTTACCCTGAGAAAACACTGTTAATCGGTAACGGATGCGTTGTGGATCCTGAAGTAGCTTGGGAAGAGATATTGATGGTTGAAAGGGAAAAAGGGAAGATAAACCTAACCATTAGTGAGAGGGCCCATGTTGTCTTTTCTTATCATAAGGTCTTGGATGAGTTACAGGAAAAATTGAAGGGCAAGTTAAAGGCTGGAACAACCAAGAGAGGGATCGGGCCAGCCTACTCTGATAAATCTGCAAGATTTGGCTTAAGGATGGTTGACCTAATAAATGAGGATTCCTTCAGAAGGAAATGTAAAAAACTCTTTTTAATGTACGACAGGTTAATGCAGACTTTTTATAATCACAAGTGGGAGAAACACGCCTCTATCGATGAAGAAGTGGAGAAATACGTTCAATTAGGTAGAAAACTTAAACCTTACGTTGGTGATGTCTCAGGAAAAATATTAAACTCCATCGAAAAAGGCGAAAACGTCTTGTTTGAAGGTGCACAGGGGACATTGCTTGACATAGACTTTGGCGTGTACCCGTTTGGAACATCGTCAAACACGACTGTTGGCGGAATTTGCGTCGGAGCCGGTGTGCCGCCGAGGGCTATCGATAAAGTGATGGGTGTAACTAAGGCATATTTAACGCGTGTGGGCGCAGGCCCTGTTCCAACCGAGATAAAAGGTGAACTAGCCAGGTACATTAGGGAGAAGGGCGCTGAGTATGGGGCTACAACTGGGAGGCCTAGGAGATGCGGTTGGCTTGATGCGGTGGCTTTAAAGTATGCATGCAGAATCAACGGCTTCGATTATTTAGCTGTAACAAAGATAGATGTTTTAGGTGGGATAGAGAAGGTTAAGATTTGTGTGGCCTATGAGGTAAATGGTAGTGAGACTAAATTTTTCCCTGCTGACACGGAAAAACTATCTGACTGTAAACCGGTTTATGAAGAGTTAGACGGATGGAGGAACTTATCCTTAGGGAAGTGGAGGAAAATAATCAAGGAAGGATATGGATCCCTGCCAGCAGAGGTGAAGAAATTCTTGGAGAGAATAGAGGAGCTATGCGGGGTCCCTGTAGCCCTAGTCTCAGTTGGACCGAGGAGGGATGAAACCCTAGTTCTTGAAGGAACACTCTAAACAGAAAAAGGTTTGAAGTTTTTAGACCTTAAATTAGTGTTATTTTTCCCTGAGTTTATCGGTGTAGGCGTCAACAAGTCTCCCTAGCTTCCAAAGAAATATCACAGCCGCAGCAACAATCACTGCTCCTAGCACGCCTTTTACAATCAAGCCCAACACAACCAATCCCGCATGGACGGCTAACACTTTCCCTTTTCACCTCCCTACTTTAATTGCTTGCATTTAAGGCATTAGTTTGTCAAAAAGGTTGTGAATGAATCGTTCATTTACAACTCCTGATTTAACGTGAAGTTAGGGGCCAATATGTCCAATTGGCGTTTGTGCCAATACGGTTTTCAATCCGCTTTCTAACAAGACATCCCTGGCTTCCATCATTTCCTTTAGAGTCGGCCTTAAAATGTTTCTTCTCTTGAACACTGGGTAGTAATCTAAGACGCATACTTGTATTTTTTCGTCTATTGAAACAAGTTTATCGCCGATTTCCCGTAATTCATGTTTATCCATGAAGAAGGAATTATAGGGTACTCCCACCCCAATGAACACTTTGCCTTGATAGCGGTCCACAACATATTTAACTGTTTCCCAGGAATTGTTGAGATACTTTTCTGCCAGGTTCCTGTCCGTAATTCCTGTTATTTTCATGAAGGTCTCTGCTTTCGCTCCTTTGAGGTCTGGACCAATGTCAGTCATTCCAGCCTCAACTAGTAAGTCAATGTAGTGCTTGTCTAAGATGGTTGCGTTGGTGTCTAAATGAAGCCTTGCTTTTCTGTCGTTGTTTATCTTTCTTAGTTCTTTGAAAAACCTGAGAAGCCACTTGACGTTTAGGGTTGGCTCTCCACCTGAGATAGCCATTCTGTCCACGCTAAATTTTTTTCTAGCCACTGAAACCTTTAAGGCAGCTTCCTCAGGCGTGAGAGGTTTAGCTTTGCTTTCATAGGTTACATTGTGATTTTGACATTGCGGGCACCTTAAATTGCATCCTGCAACCCACACAGCAACTTCAACGGCTCTGCCTTTACCCTTAACCCACCAGGGAGTCCCTACTCCGCCCACACTATGTCCTTCAGGTTCGCTAACAATCCTCTTAACAGGTTTCTCTTCATCCAGCCTAATCACCATGTCTTTCCTTACCGGAGTTATGCACGCCCTAACAAATCTCCCGTCAGCTGAAACCAGGCAAGAATAACATCCACCTGTCCTGCAAGGAAAGTACATTGCCTTTTCAAAGGGAAAAACTGTTAAAGAGTACCCTAGACACTGGAGGGCGTCTTTGATTGTTATGTCGCGAGGAACCTCAACTTCCATTCCTTCAACAAAAATCTTCACAGTGTCAACTTTATCTATTTCCTCACATTGAATCGCGTCATTAGGGCATGCTTCTCTGCAGGCTTCACATCCAATGCATCTTTCAAATTCCAAGGAAACAGGGCATGCATTAGAGGTTTGACAATTGCCTCAACCTTTGCATTTCTCATCTAAGCGTTAACACATTAAAAATCGCATTTTATCACTTCATTGCTAGCCACATCAGAATTTGGAGCGTTTAACTTAAAATTATT
>JAOZGF010000038.1 GCA_027491845.1 Thermoproteota archaeon
TTAAATCAATTGAAACGCTCAAAAGAATCAAGTCATTAGCCCTAGATCTAGGAGTGAAAAACGTTAAAGCCATAATAAACAAGGTTACAAGCCTAGGTCAAGCTAGGTTTCTGAGAGAGAAAATAGAAAAGGAAACAGAAGTGCTTGGAATAATACCCTTTGATGAAGCCGTAACTAGGGCTGAAATTGAGGGGAAAGCACTGATAGATCTATACCCGAAAAGCAACGTTGTTAAATCAATAGAAAAAATAAGTGTAAAAATGCTGGAGCTCCTAGAAAAAACGAAATTAAGCAAGGCAGGGAAAAAACTGTAAAGGTTAAGTTTTAAAAGTATCTGTTGAATGCAAATTCCTCTCTAACTGAAAATGAAAAATTAGAAGGCAAAACATGTTCCAAAAAATATAAAAATCGACTTAACCAAACATATAACCAAGTTATAATTGGTTAACGGGATGAAACACATGTCCAAAAGGGCTCTACAAGCTAGGATAAAGGAGCTGAAAACAGAAACAACGTTCATCAAAGATTTAGAGCTGAGCATAGGAAGAATCTATGAAGAAACATGGGAGGAAGAAATAGGTCCAACCCCATTTCCCAATTTAACTGACCTAAGGGAATGGGACAGAAAACTTTTGTCAAGGTACAAACCCTTTTATCTGCCATTTTGCGACGTATGTTGCCTCTGCACCTATGGTAAATGTGACTTAACAAAAAACAAAAAAGGTGCATGCGGCATAAACATGGGTTCACAGCAGTCAAGAATAGTTCTTCTAGCCTGTTGCATCGGAGCAGCAACACACACTGCACATGCAAGGCACTTAGTGGAGTATCTAATAGAAAAATTCGGAAGAAGACATCCAATAGATGTAGGAGGCACAAGCATTGAAGTAGAGGCACCTATAACAAGGCTTGTTTGCGGAATAAGGCCAAAAACCCTAGGGGACCTGGAAGACGTAATTGAATACGTAACAGGAGAAATCACAAATGCACTTGCAGCCACGCATACAGGCCAAGAAGGTGATAATATAGACTTCGAATCCAAGGTTTTCCACATAGGGATGCTTGACCACGTGGCAATGGAAGTAGCTGATATTGCCCAAATATCTGCTTACGGTTTGCCGAAAGCTGATCCGAACGTACCATTAGTTAACATTGGATTAGGAGTTATAGATTCTAACAAGCCTGTAATCCTAGTCATCGGACACAATGTTCCTTCTTCTGTGGAAATATCAAACTACCTGACGGATCACAACCTCCATACACAAGTTGAAGTAGGTGGAATATGTTGCACAGCGTTAGACCTAACACGGTACAATCCCACAGCTAAAATTGTAGGTCCAATGTCCCATCAACTTAGATTCATTAGAAGCGGGGTACCGGATGTCATAGTTTTAGATGAGCAATGTATAAGAACAGATTTGCTCACAGAAGCACAAAAAATCAAGGCGCCATTGATAGTGACAGCTGATAAAGTTTGTTATGGCTTAAGAGACAGAACGCATGATCCATCGGAAGAAATAATTGAGGATTTAGTTGAAGGAAAAGTCCCGGGAGTTCTTATACTTGAACCAGAGAAAGTAGGAGAAGTAGCTGTTGAAACAGCCATTAGGGTAGCAGGCAAAAGAAAGAAATTTAAGAACTTACCGGAGCCTGAAGAAATCGTAAATGAGGCAAAGAAATGTGTTAAGTGTTTAGAATGCAAGAGAGTTTGTCCAGCCGAGCTTCCGATTTCTGAGGCAATAGAGGCCGCAGCTGAAGGGAATCTTAATAAACTTGCGCAGTTGTATGATGACTGTGTTGGCTGCGGAAGGTGCGAGTCAGCATGCAGAGTAAATCTACCCATTCACAGCTTCATAATATCAGCATCGCAAAAGAAGGTTAGAGAGGAAAAGTTCAAGATAAGGGCTGGCAGGGGGGCTGTTCAAGATGTTGAAATAAGGAGAGTAGGTCAGCCCATTGTGTTCGGAGAGATCCCGGGGGTAATTGCCTTCGTTGGATGTGCGAATTATCCTCATGGAGGACAAGAAATAGCTGAAATGGCCGAGGAATTCGCAAGCAGGAGATACATAATCGTCAACACAGGTTGCGCAGCGATGTCTGCCGCAATGTACAAGGACAAGGAAGGAAGGACCTTGTACGAAAAATATCCTGGAGACTTTGATGCAGGAGGAGTTCTAAACATAGGTTCATGCGTTTCAAATTCACATATTGCTGGGGCTGCAATAAAGATAGCAAGCATATTTGCAAAGAGGAAGTTAAGGGGAAACTATGAAGAAATAGCTGACTACGTTCTCAACCGTGTAGGGGCTGTGGGAGTTGCATGGGGGGCCATGTCACAGAAAGCCGC
>JAOZGF010000041.1 GCA_027491845.1 Thermoproteota archaeon
TGACTCCGCCTTTGAAAAGAGTTCTGAGAGAGTAGTTAGGTTGCCTCTGGCTTTACCGATTAGTAAGCTTACTTCTTTTATTCTGGATAATAGGTTTCCTGCTTCATTGAAGGTCTTAAGTGCTTCCTCATATGTACCCCGTGAAAGGTTAACTTCCCTACTTAAGAGAAGGGTTCTGCTTTGATTCAGCAGGTCCCTGCACTCCACAATTTTTTCCCTGCAATTCTTAACGGGCAAACCTAATTTTTCCGCTTCAACAATGTCCCTTTCAAGGCTATCGATTTTCATGCTTAACTTGTTAAGGTTTGTTGTAAGGTTTCCTTGAATTATTTTTTCTGAAACAGATTTTTCCAAGAGACTAAGCGCTTTCTCCTCTTCGTTCAAGGCTTTCACATATTTTTCCAGGTTAAAGTGTTCCTGTGCGCTGAAGTGCAATGAATAGGCTTTCTTAACTTCTGAAAAAGCCATTGCTCCAGCTTCAAGGCTTAAAAATGTTTGCTCCACCTTTTTTATCAGCGCATTAGCGTCTTCCTTCACTTTAGAAATGTTTTCTTCCAATGCGTTTAAGAGATCTTGGGTTTCCTCGGCAGCTTCAACTGTTAGTGAGAAATAAAGTTTCCATGAACCATTCTGGTAAGCCTTCAAGGCTTCATATCTCACATTCCTCACATGTTCAAATTTTTCCTTTAGAACTGAAAGATTTAACCCAACTGTTTTTTCTCCGTAATCTATGCGGTCTCCAAGCTGTATTATTAGCTCGCTTAGCTCGCTTGAAACCTTTTCGCTTTGTTTTTCTAACAATTTCAGTGTATCAAGAAGTTTTAAACCTGTTTCACAGCAAGTTAAGATGTTATCGCTCCATTTCAGGTTTATCCAGGCGTCCCTCAGCCATTTCAAACCAGAAAAACCTGAGTCAAGGTAACATTGTTCTCTTGTAATGAAGAAGCAATTAAAAACAATGTATGTTGCTCTTGCAGTGAAGAAAGATGGGGCTAAGGCTGAATCCCACCCTCCGGTTGACGACTGAAAATTCCTGAGCCAGTCTCCGCCCTTAACAATGGACTGATCAACCAATCCACTAAACCCGTCAGCTGACTTAATCATTGTCTCGAGGAGGTGAAGTGAAGTTTCAGAGGGTTCGTTCCATGCACCCATTTGGTTCTGTTGTTGAACAATTAATGTTAAGCCCTTCTCTATACTTTTCACGGTCATTGTTTTATTTCTCTGATCTGCTACCTGTTCCAGTAGAGTTCTCACGTAAAAAGAGGTTGAAAGGAGCTTGTTTTCTTCTTTCCATGAACCATCTATTTTCTGGCTGCTTATTAGTTCTTCGCCTATTGAAAGCATGTTTTTCAGTGTTTGATGAGTATTTGTTAATTTAAACATTTTCTTCAGTAAATCAGCGCACATGTAGGTCTTAACAGGGTCCTTGCTTAGTTCTTTAAAGTAGAATTGGTTCTCTAAGTATTTGTTTAGTTTTTTTTCACCTGAAATCAATGCGTTCCATGCATCCTCCGACCTTGTCTCTCCATATGTTGTTATCAGTATGTTTAGTAGATGAAACATTTCTGTTGAAGCAACAGCAGACTTCCAGGTTCCGTTAGGGTAAATGGCTTTTTCAAGGGCCCATAACTCCGCTTTACCAATGGCCTCCAACAAGTCCTTGTTTCCGCTGTATCGGTAAAGGGAATCAAGGAAATCAACGGCGTAAGACGTTGTTTCAAGGTCTGAGGAAAGTGAAACCTGCGATCCCCATCCTCCATCGTCATTTTGGATTTCAACAAGCCATTCTCCAACAGCGTAAACCGTTTCCCTGTGTTCCCCAATAACCGGATAAACAGTTAGGCCTGTCATTGAACCTGTTAGTAAGAGGAAGGCAAGTGCAAGTAGAGCTATTTTGCGTGACTTTAGTTTCGCGATTGTAGAATTCATTGGGTTTAGCATGGGGGTCAGCATCCTTGTTGGACATTGCATTGTGGATTGGAGAAATAAAAAGTTTATTAAAAATAACTATCGAATTACCTTTAGTTCATCGTCTTTTTTGAAAAGGAAACCCAGCATGTTTTGCAGGCGCTTCAATTCACTTTAATCTATCCAGGCTTCCCCTTAGCCTGTAAGCTAACTTAAAGGTTTTAGACATAAAGTCGCTGAACTTGAAGGGCTGCTGCATTACCTTGCTTCTTCCAAGGTTCTTGGGCTTGAACGTTGTTTCCCCTATTCCAGCTTCTTCAGCCTTCCTTACGTGCCTTATTGATCTAGGGTTGAATCCCATTATTCTGGCGCAGAAGGAATCTACAGGGACAGGGTTTAAGCCCGCTATCAACAGATTGGTTTTCCTAGGTGATCCGTACGTTGGTCCTTTCTCTGTTTCCATCGAGATCAGTCCATCTACAACGCAAAAGCATGGCTTGAAAGCGATGTTTGAGTCAACTATTGCCTCGTCAAGTTTCCTGTGATAAACGATCTTTCTCTTGAACGGCAGACATCCGAACTGGTTTTTCAGGCAGCAACTTATCTTTGTTAACAAGTGGGTTTTGAGTTTGGCGAAACATATGATGCCGTCAGCTTCTAACAATGTTTTCGGAGCCATTATCTCCCTTAAAAAGGTTCCTTCTATATTTATTTTTGTTTTTCTGTCTTTAGACAAGTTTATACACTTTATCCCGTGTTTTTCCGCGAGCTCCATAAAGCCAAGCCACTTGAAAAGCAGGTCTGCATCCGTTGAGGTCGCATTGCTTTCCACAATGGATATTTTTAAGCCCTTAAAATTCTTGGTTAAGGCCTTTATAAAGGCCTCCAGGACCGCTGGATCCGTTACAGCGCCTGTCTCGGGAGTTCTTAAGTTACATAGGTTTATTTTTACAGCTATTTCCCAGTTTTTCTTTATCCTAAGTCCATTACAGTTCTTTATTATCCTTTCAAATGTTTTTTCAATTTCTTCCCTCTCATTTTTAAGAAAGAAGACTTCCCTACTTTCTTGTCTCATCTTTTCCACCTCTTAAGGAGGTGTTCCTCATTATTGACCTTGCAAGGATTCTGGCGACCCTGATGGGTTCAGGTATTCTTCCGTGAAGGGTGAATCTGTCCATTAGTTTTTTGGCTTGGTTTTCTTTTAAGCCAATGAACCTTACGAAAACCGTTTTCCCTGTTTTCAACCTCATCTTAATTCTTTTTCCGTTTTTCAAGTAGATTTTCAGTCTTTTTTCATGGTCTTCAGGGAAATATTCTTTGAAGTACTTCTCAAGGCCCTCTGACTCGT
>JAOZGF010000263.1 GCA_027491845.1 Thermoproteota archaeon
TACTGGAAGAGTTAAAGGAAAGAAAACAGCTCAAGCTGTTGAGAAGCATCTTAGAGACGTTGACCTTATACAAAAAAAATACAAGCTTGCATCAGAACTGCCTCACGGAGACCTAAAGAGACTAGAGATAGCGAGAGCCCTCGCCTTAAACCCTAAATTGCTTCTTCTCGATGAACCCTTTTCAGGCCTTACAGTTGAAGAAATAAAGCCTCTATTATCCCTGATAAAGAAATTAAAGGGGAAACTAACAATAATAATAATAGAACATCTTGTCCAATTCCTCATGAAACTTGTTGAGAGGATTGTTGTGCTAAACAGGGGAGAAAAAATCGCTGAAGGAAAACCTGAAGAAATACGGGAAAACAAAATGGTTATTGAAGCCTACCTAGGAAGTGGATTGGAATAATGCTTGAAGTTAAAGGCTTAACTGTTCATTACGGCAAAGCCATTGCCCTTAAAAAAATTAGTTTGAATGTGGAAGAAAAAGAAACAGTATCTTTGATCGGGCCAAACGGGTCAGGGAAATCCACTTTGCTTAAAACAATTATAGGGCTTCTTAAGCCATCTTCAGGATCAATTAAATTTGACGGGGAAGAAATAACTGGCCTCCCACCCTACAGGATCGTAAGGTTGGGAATAGCTTACTGCCCTGAGAGAAGGAGGCTTGCCCCTGATATGACTGTGGAAGAAAACCTTGAGTTGGGGGCGTACGTTAGGAAAGACAGGGAAAAAGTGAGAGAAAACTTAAACTTCGTCTATGAACTTTTCCCTACATTAAAGGAAAGAAATAAACAGATTGCAGGAACTTTAAGTGGAGGAGAGCAACAAATGCTTGCTATAGGAAGATCTCTCATGTCAAGTCCAAGGCTTCTTTTACTAGATGAACCTACCCTGGGTTTAGCCCCCATAATTAAAAAGAAAATCCTTGAAACTTTGAAAGAAATACAAAAAACAGGATTAACGATTTTCATCGCTGAACAAGATGCCCTGTACGCTTTAAAAGCCTCAAAAAGAACATACGTAATAGAGCATGGAAAAATTGTTTTACAAGGTTTAAGCAAAGAGGTTGTAAGCCAGGACTTCATTAAGAAAAGTTATCTAGGGTAGAATTAAGCGGGAAACTATGAATTTCATAGAACGGGTTTGCTTAAATGAAATAAAGTTCTTCTGAATGTTGTAGGTTAGGGAGTACCGTGAACGCGGTTGTTTTTAGGGTTTATGGTAGGTTTACCTCGTTTACCCTTATAAATGGACTTCCTTCCGCAATTGGGAACCCCTTTTCATAGCTAGCCCTAAACTTTACCTCTCGGGTTAAAGCATCCACATTTCTTAGAATATCTTTTATGTTTCCAATAATCCTTAGGCTCTTTATCGGCCTTCCTATTTCCTTTTTTTCTATGAGGTAAGAGATTTCAGGGATTAATTCTATATTGCCTGTCAACAGGTTGGATTGAGCCCTAACAATCCCCCTGACAAAAACACCTTTCCTAGTGTCTTCAACCAATTCATCAAAGCTCCAGTCGCCTTTATTAATATAAATATTGCTCATCATTGGTTTAGGGACATGGTAAATGCCTCTCGCATTTCCTGCCTCATCTTCCCTGTCACTTGTTAACCTGGTGCCAAGCGTGTTAAATTCTCCTTGCGATATCAATGTTTTTTCCCTGCCTTTAACCCCTTCATCGTCCCATTTAAAAGAACCATATTCTTCAAGTAAAGGATTGTCAATAAGCTTGAATTCATCATTTACCTGAACTCTTTCAAAGAATACCCGTTGGAAGACATCTTTTTCTAGGAAGTGAGATATCTCGTGTGCGAGCGCCGCCGCAGCCTCACTATCCAGTATAACCCTGTTTTTACCTTTCATTGAAACAGGTAAACTTCTCCCCCTCATTGAATCCATCGACCTCATGGAGGCCTCCTTAAGAACATGTTCATCAACCTGCCTCAAAAGCTTCTTTAACCCGCCTATGACGCCTATAAACTTACTTGAAAAACCCCTGCCTAATCCCCCTAAGCCCTTTACTGTTAAGTAAATCAAAATTGTGGTGTAGGTTTTCTTTTCCCTTACGTCCGTCCCTTCTGAAGTGAGAAGCCGGTGCCCATATTTGCCTTGCGTTACTATTATTTCGCTTCTCCAATAATTTTCACCTGTCAGTTCAACCAGTTTGTCTCTTATAATTTTCAATACCTCTATTTTTTCATCTGGTGAAGATTCCTCACTACAGCGATCGTTAAACCCCTTCTGAGGCTTAACTGAAGCAAGTTTCAGCTTTAACTTGCCTTCTCTAGCCAGTTTAAATGCATGTTTCATACATTTAACCAGTCCTTCCCTGTTAACCTCACTTGAACAAGCCACCCCGTAACAATCCTCAACAGCCCTGCACACAATTTTCCTGTACCTGTCACTAAAAAACTCAAAGGATCCTTCCCTGCACGACACTTCACTTGTTTCTTCTGAAACGAGACGTACATCAAAATACTTCACATTACAGCCTTTCATAAAATCCTTAAAACCAGTGAAAACACCTTCTGCATCTATGGCCGTCATTAAATTACCTGTTTCACCTGTTTTAATTCTTTAAAAACTAAGTGATAAATGTGTTAATTAAGCATATTTTTCTTCCTTTTTCCTTCTCTTTCCTCTTTTTTAACTTGTTTGTCAAAATAAATGTGGCGGCTGGTCTTTTTTAGTAAGCCCCATTAAAAACATTTCTTCAGGATAGAAACCTAAAATAACTATTCAAACATTTTTCACACAACTTCTTAGAAGTTTTTAAGAGATAGCAGGGAAGACAAGGTTTACAGGATAGTAATAAAAAGAAGAAATTAGAAAAAAGTTAGTTGACAAATACAGGAAGAAACATGTGAAGTATTTCGCTTAAAATACGAAAGGATTCGAGGAAATGCCCCGAGAAATGTTTAGTCAGCGTGAGTTGTCCTGATGAATATTAAAGTCATTAAAGTCTTTTAGCTAGGAAGGTTAAAATCGTTTTCTCCTTTATGGAAAACTTAACATTAAACTTCTAACTTTATGTTTACTTCCTTTTCAAAGGATAATGTTTTTATAGGTTTTTGTTTGGTTTAATCGTTCAAGTAAATTTTAGTAATTTTTTTCTTTTCAAAAACGGTGGGGTTTTTCATGTTGTCGGAAGAAGATTTTAAGAGGCTTTCATTTCCTGATGCACCAAAAATAGTTACAGACAAGATCCCTGGACCGAAAACACAAGAAATGATTAACCAGGCAAGGTCTCTTGAATCTCCATCCCTCGTTGCGCCTTATGTCTTGCCAGTAGCTTGGGAGGAAGCGAAAGGAGCCACAGTAAAGGATCCAGACGGAAACATTTACATTGACTTGATGGCAGGCGTCGCTGTCGCAAACGTTGGACACTG
>JAOZGF010000058.1 GCA_027491845.1 Thermoproteota archaeon
AACTATGAGAATTTTTTGAAGGTTATTTGCTATTTACTATGCCTTAGTTTTGTTGGGACTTAAAGAACAGGTTAGATAATAGACTAGTCTAGATTAAATAACTTTCTGAATTCTTCAGGTGGTGGTAAAGGGTGTTTTTCAGGGTTCCACTCGTCATCTCTAACTTTATATATCTTGCAAAGGAATCCTCTTAAAGGCCACGAGCCGAGAACTTTATCACACTTATCCGGATCATCGTTGGTTAACACATTTACGTTTGAGATCCAAACCCCGTGAAGATATGGCTCCTCTCCAGGTAGCTCTGGATACCACCAGCCATGTTGTGCGTGTATAACTTGTGAATGTATGCCGTCAAAAAGACGGCACTTCTGCATAATTCTACCCTGTAGCGTCTCGATCCAGATCCAATCACCCTCAGCAATGCCGATCTTTTTAGCAGTGTCAGGGTTTACTTCAACCCTAGGCCAGGGGTAAATCTTCCTCAATCGCTTTATTTGTCTGTGTTCCGAGTGGAAGTAGGGTAAGAACCTTCCCCCAGTTATAAGTATATATGGATATTCTTTAGCTAGCTCTGGATTGCTATAAAGGCTTTCCGGGGATTCTTCATAGCTGGGTAAAGGGTCGTAACCCAGTTTTTCCATAACCGTAGAGTAAAGTTCAACTTTTCCAGTTGGCGTTCCAAAACCTATTTTTTCGTACTTCTTATATTCACGTGGCGCTACGTACAGGCCTCCAGTCTTCTCTAAAAACTCCTTAAAGGATGAAAATCCCATGGGCTTTAATCTATAATCGTAAACTTCTTCTATGGTTTTCCAGGGCCAATATTCTTCTTGTCCCAGCCTTACAGCTAATTCACGCCAGAATTCGTAATCAGTCCTTCTATCATATTCATCCTGTTTAACCGATGGAAGAGCTGCAGGTGCGGCTTTTATGTCAGGCGAATTCGTACGAAAGTTGTAAAGCGTTGCCCTTTCAAGCCAGGAAGCTGCCGGAAAAACGTAATCTGCTAGCAAAGAGCTGGGTGTTTTGAAATAGTCAACAACAACGTACAGTTCAAGATTTTTAAGGGCTTTATAAACCAGTTTGACGTTGGGCATTGTTATCATGGGGTTGCTTGAAAGGGTGATCAGGGCTTTTACTGGGTATGGTTTCCCAGTAATTATGGCCCTGAATAATAAAGGGGCTTGAGCTAAAGATGTGTAAGCTTGAAGATCTCCTCTTTTACCCCAGACTCTCTCAACAGCGCTTTGAATGATCTCGTAACCAGGCCAGCTTTCAAGCTTAAACCTATCAGAACCTATCTGTTTCAATCTTTGCTCCTTAAGAAGGACGTTCGGCATCTCCATTTCATGTTCAGTTATTAACTTTAAGTTAGGTCCAAGCAATTCATCGCCTCCACGAACATCTATGTTTCCAGTGATTGCTGTAAGTATGTATCTAGCATGTATGGCTGCGTGTGCGTTATGTTGATGGGCCACACCCATACCTTCTAAGACGCAAGCAGGCTTATTTGTTGCGAACATCCTGGCAGCTTCAACTATCTTCTCACTTGAGACCCAAGCTATCTCTGAGATTTTCTCTGGCGTGTATTCCTTAACCCTTTCCGCCAACTTATCAAAGCCATAACACCATTTCGTTATGAATTCCTTATCGTATAACTCTTCCTCTATTATAACGTTTATAATTGACAAAAGAACAGCTGCATCCGTACTAGGTCTTATCTGCAACCATAAATCAGCTGCTGAAGCTGACTCGCTCCTTCTCGGATCAATAACTATGAGCTTAGCGCCGTTTTTCTTTGCCTCCCTAATCGCCGCCCATATAGTTTGGTGTGAAGGAGGAGGGTTGCGACCTACTAACATAATACACTTCGAAAACTTTAACGTGTCTCCCGGATACCACCAGGGAAACCAGCCCAGAACTGCGAGAGCTATGGTAGCCGAGTTACCGTGACATATGTGCGACTGTCCGATCTGATTTGGGCTGCCCAATAAGTTCAAGAACCTATATCTGAACTCTTCGTAAGATCTACACGTGCCATGGCTTACGGCTATACTTTCAGGCCCGTACTCTTCTTTAATCTCCTTTATTTTAGCAGCCACTTCATCTAAAGCTTTACTCCACGAAATTTCCTTCCATTTGTCCTCTCCTCTCTCACCAACCCTCTTTAGGGGATGTCTTAACCGCATGGGATGGTAGAACCATTCTTTAGCCATGCGCCAACGCGGACAACCCTTTACAGGAGGTTCTTCAACCTTAACCAACCGTCCATCTTCAGTTACATGGACGTTGACGAAGCACTTCGGTTTACACCACCAACAAATGGATTTTACTATCCTTTCATTAGAAGACATGAAAGACATGACAGTGTTATTAACTTAAGGTATTATAAAAACTTGTCAACTATCCTTGGCAAAATTTAAAAAGTCAACCATATCTTTTTAAACATCTAGGAGGTTAAAACTCTTTAAGAGTGAAGCCGCGGAAGAGCCGCGGTGACGCGGTGGTTGCGAAAGCTCAGGTGGGAGAGCACCCGGCTGAAGAAAAATGAGGAACCGGGTTGTCGCCAGTTCAAGTCTGGCCCGCGGCATCTTTCCTTTTCCATAGCCCCGTGGTGTAGTGGCCAAGCATAGCGGGCTCTGGACCCGTTGACCTGGGTTCGAATCCCAGCGGGGCTATATGTTTACTTGAAAAGGATCATTTTTCCAATGACCTTGTGAGCTTTCAAGACCATGCCAGTAAAGTTTTTCTGTTTTTCTCTTAGGTCTTAAGCAAAGCTTAACCATAAGGTCACAATATTTCTTTTTGTTTTAACCTAATGCGTCAACAATGTTCTTAATTTTTGATTCCAAATTGTTTTTTTCCTCCACAAGAGTCCCTGTAATTATGATGTTCGCTCCAGCGTCAGCTATTTCCTTCGCCTGTTTAGGCGTCCTTATTCCTCCCCCCACAATCACAATGTTGTCAATGGTCCTTCTAATAAAGGAAACAAGGGTTGAGGGGAGGGGTTCTTCAGCACCTGACCCTGCCTCAAGGTAAACAAATCTCATGCCAAGGTATTGGGCGGCTAGGGCATAAGATGCTGCTATTCTTGGATCATCCCTGGGAAGTAAACGTGCTTCACCTATGTAGCTAACTGTTTTTCCAGGGTAAAAGATAAGATATGCCGTGGGTATGGCCTCGATCCCTAACCTCTTAATTATTGGGGCACCCAACATTTGTGCTCCAACTATGAAGTATGGGTTTGTTGAATTCAGGAGAGACATGAACAGAACCGCGTCCGCGTACCTGCTTAAGCCTGAAACGTTTCCAGGAAAGAGTATGACAGGTATTTTTACTCTATCCTTTATCAACTTAATGGTTTCGTCTAGGAGTGACTCTGTCACAAGCATACTTCCCCCCATTAATATTGCTGACGAACCTGATTCCTCAAGGACTTCAGCTATTTTAACAGCCTCGCTCACCCTTGTTTTCTCAGGATCTAGCAAGCCAACGTGAAGGGTTCCCTTCTTTTTTATGAGGCTTCTTAGGTATCTCTCCACACGGCCAAACTCTAGACTCATAAAAAAACCTTATTCAATTACCTTTGTCTTCCTAGCTAAATCTTCAGCTGCTTCATGGGTTAAACCTTTTTCTCCCAGAACAGTGTACCTCTCAGGACGAATCTTGTGAGCCATTGTTAAAGCCTTAACAATGTCTTCTTCTTTCACCCCGAGCTGTGACGAGTTAACCGGGGCCCCAACCTTCTTAAGAGTCTTCCTTATCTTCCTCCAATTTAAACCGTGTAGGTACGCCATCATTATTGAGCCGACGCCGCATTGTTCTCCATGTAAGGCCCTGCCAGGGGAAATAATGTCTAAAGCATGGCTAAACAAATGTTCTGACCCGCTGCAGGGCCTACTTGTTCCTGCAATGCTCATGGCAACACCGCTTCCTATCAATGCCTCAACAAGAATCCTTATCCCTTCAACTGTTCTTTTCGAGATTAACTCTGCATTTGTAACAATGTGCTTAGCCGATGTAAGGGAGAGAGAAGCTGCATATTCACCGTAATATTCATGGTGAAGCTTATACGCAAGCTTCCAATCCCTGACGGCTGTGAAGTTAGAGATGAGGTCTCCGCATCCAGCCGCTGTATACCTGAAGGGAGCCCCCCTAATGATCTTTATGTCCGCAAGAATGGCGATGGGTGCTTGAGCATAAAAGGAAAAAGGCTTACCTGACTGTTTAAGTGAAGCCATGGGAGACGTTATACCGTCGTGGGAAGCAACCGTAGGAACGCTTATAAAAAGAGAATTCGATCTCATGGATGAAAGCTTTGCAACGTCGATGACCTTTCCTCCACCTACGCCTAGAAAGAGGTCAGGTTTAATGCTTCTACATTCCTCTACAATCCTTCCAACTTCGTCTAGCGATGAATCTTTAATTAAGAGTTCATGTACGTTGAAGCCTTTCCTTTCCAAGCTCTCAATTTCTCCATCCACAACCAACTTCTTAACAGTGGAGTCTGTTATCAGGACGATGTTCCCGTCTTCCTTATTTAAAATTTTCGCGCAAAGATTCTTCAAATAACTCATTACGCCGTATCCAACCCAAATCTCACGTGGAATCTGCATTTTATGCAAAGAGCGATCCATTTTCTTCAACCTACACTTAAAACAAATGGTTTAAGCCAGTTATTTGGGATAAGTTCTTGGGTAAAGTATAAAAATTATTCATTCCCTATAAAAAGAAAGCACGTTAATTTAAAGGGAACGATTAAGGAAGTTAAAGGAAAAACCTGTAAAATGTAAATACACCTAAAAGAGGTTTGCCCCTTGTTTAAGTTCGTATACAGGGCCCTTTACAAGCTTGGAAAAAGAGGGTTATCCTTATATGAAAAATACCTTTTAAACGAGGTAAAAAGCAAGTCCATGCCACGTCACATAGGCATAATACTGGACGGAAACAGGAGATACGCCAAGAAAGTCGGCCTAAACCCTTGGGATGGACATGAGAAAGGGGCTGAAAAACTAACTGAGTTCCTGAAATGGTGCTTGGAACTAAACATAAAAAACGTTACAGTCTTCGCATTTTCAACCCACAACTTAAAGAGGGACCCTGAAGAAGTGGATAAACTAATGAAGCTATTTAAAAAGAAATTTGAGGAGCTAGCTACACACGAGGAAATCCATAAGAACAAGGTTAGAGTGAGGGTTTGGGGTAGAAAGGAAATACTTCCGCTAGAGGTCAGGGAAGCCATTGAAAAAGCAGAAAAGGAGACATGTAAATACGGAAAACTAAATCTGAACGTATGCATAGGTTACGATGGAAGACAAGAGATGGTGGACGCCATAAAAAAAATATCTAGGAGAGTTCTTAACTCAGAAATTAAACTGGAAAACATTAATGAAAAACTGGTTGCTGAACACCTTTACTCAAAAGACTTGCCTGACCCTGACCTAATAATTAGGACGTCAGGGGAAGAAAGGTTAAGCGGCTTCCTCCTGTGGCAATCAGCTTACTCTGAACTTTATTTCTGCGACACGTACTGGCCTGAATACCGGAAAGTAGACTTTTTAAGGGCCATTAGGTCTTATCAAACAAGGGAAAGACGTTTTGGAAGGTGAAAAGAAGGAGGATTACCTATGAACTGGAGAACTTGTTTAGAGCTCTTAAAACTTTCACTATGTATTCTCCTGATATCGCCAGTTTTTGTTCATGCCACATATTCACAGGATGGAGAAAATTACGCTTACATAGAGTATAAATCCGTCATGGAGTTCACCACTCCATGGAAAGCAGACCTAGTGGTGGAGATAAGGTTTGAAGGAATAGCTGCGCAAATAATGAAAAACATAATAGGTCGAATGGACATTGAAGAAACAGAGAAAGCATGGAGTTCACAGATAAAGTCAACTTACAATGACAAACCCTGCACAATTTACTCTAACAAGACGGACATCGTCCCACTTATCGCCAGGGGAGTTCAAATGGATTTCATAGGTCTAACGCAAGAAAACTTCTTAATGATCCAGATAACCTATGAACTGGAGACGCCTAAAAAAGCTGACGCAAAGGGCTTCCTTTACGAGGAAAGCGAAAACCTTTACTGGGTTCCAACGATACAGGTTGGAGGAAAATTTATTGACATACCCTTTAATCTATCCAACAGAACTTACGTGTTTCCCTACTACCTAGAAATGACCCATGTTTACCCTACGCCTGAATTTAAACGGGTGACAAAAGAAAAAACCTTTCTAACCTGGCTTGCAACTTATCCTCAGGAATTCAGTAAGACCCCGCTAACCATAGTTTTCAGGGATAAAAGACATTACCCGCTTTTAACAGCAAAGATAAGGGATGCTGAAGAACTCTTAAACAAAACAGAGAAGTGGGCTTTCCTAGGTTTCCAGGGAGAACATGAAAAACTAAGAAAAGAGCTGGAAGAAGCTAAAACACTTTTCTACCAGGAAAATTATCAGGACGCTGAAGTCCTGATTAATGATGTGATAAGCAGAGCATACGAGCTCATAGACAAGGAGGAAGAAAGAATAAGGCTATTGCAGGTTGCCTTAATAATCGTTTCCGTAGCCTCCATAATTGCAGCTGCATGGATCCTCTATAAATCAAAGAAAGAAAAAAGCTGAAGAAAATAAAAAAGCCTTCCAAGTAATCAGCGTTTTCAAAGAGCTCCTCAACCAGACTTGAGAAACGACTTGGCCATTAATTAATATTCGTTTGCAGCTTTCATACTGTAAACATGACATTTTCTAGCTACAAAGTCAAAGAACTTAGCCATGTCTTTCCCTTCCTCCCTGTAACCACTCGTTTTCCTAAGCACAGCTGGAAAACTAAGTTTAACAATGTATTTGAGAGGCTTGTTTTTCGCAAGTGAAACACCGCATGA
>JAOZGF010000062.1 GCA_027491845.1 Thermoproteota archaeon
GCATGCCCTGTGACTGATGAGGTTAGGGAGATAAGTTTGAAGGCTGCCGAGGCAATTGGAGAAGGAATATATGGGGTGGACATCCTTGAATGCAACGGGCAACTCTACGTACACGAAATAAACCACACGATAGAGTACAGGAACACTGTGCCTGTTACGGGAGTAAACATATCGAGGCTGATTCTTGAATACCTAAAGCAAATGGTGAAAAAATGAATGTCGGAGTAGTAGGAGGGTCAGGGTACACTGGAGGAGAACTAATACGTTTGCTGTTGCTTCACCCCATGGTTAATTTATCCTTTGTTTCTTCTAGGAGGTTTAAAGGGAAGTCTATTGGAAGCGTGCACCCTAACTTAAGGCAACACACAAAGATTAGGTTTAAGGAATACAATCCATCAAGAATAGGTGATGAGTGTGAGCTTGTTTTTCTTTCCGTACCTCATGGGACATCGCAAAAATATGTTCCTGAACTGTACTCCATGGGCCTAAAAATAATAGATCTAAGCGCTGATTTCAGGCTAAAAAAACTTGAGGAATACGAAAAGTATTATGAATCACACAGTTGCCCGGAGTACCTTGAGAAATCTGTTTATGGGTTACCTGAGATCCATAGGGAAGAAATAAGGAACTCAAGATTAATCGCCTGCCCCGGATGCATATCAACCTCAGCCATACTGGCACTAGCCCCATTCATAAACTCTGATTTCATCAGCAAAGACTTCATAGTCATTGATGCGAAAATGGGTTCGACGGGAGCAGGTAGAACAGCTTCCCAATCGACACACCATGCTGAGAGGGAAGGTGTCATAAGACCATACAAAGTGACAGGTCACAGGCACTTAGCTGAAATAGAGCAGGAACTAAGCATGCTTGCTAAGGAAAACGTTAAGCTAGCTTTCTCAGCCCATGCGGTCGACGTAGTGAGAGGAATACTCTGCACGATACACGTGCCGCTTAAAAGGGAGGTCAACGAAAAAGAAATAGGAAGAAAGTTAAGAGAATTTTACAAGGACGAGTACTTCATCAGGGTAATCGCCCAGAAAAAAGGCCTCTACAGGTTGCCTGACCCAAAAACCCTGATAGGCTCAAACTTCTGCGACATAGGGTTCGAGCTGGACAGCCACATGCCCAGACTAGTTGTGTTATCGGCCCTAGACAACCTCATGAAGGGTGCAGCAGGGCAAGCCATACAAAACATGAACATTGCCATGGGATGGAGGGAAGAGACAGGGCTCACCTACCCCCCGCTCTTTCCAGCCTAAAACGTTTGAGAAAGGGGAGTCATGTATGACAGTCGTCGTTAAGCTAGGTGGAAGCATAATAAACAATTACCTAGACAAGATCCTGCTTGACGTGAGGGAAAACATTCGAAAACAAAGGATCGTCTTGGTGCATGGAGGAGGAAAACAGGTGACAGATGTAGCTGAAAAAATGAATGTAAAGCAAAGGTTTGTTGTTTCTCCAAGCGGTTTCAGAAGCAGGTACACTGATGAAAAAACGATAGAAATCTACCAAATGGTTATAGCAGGCCTCATCAACAAAAAAATTGTTTCAAGGCTTCAATCCCTCGGTGTGAACGCAGTGGGCATTTCAGGCATAGACGGATCACTCCTACTGGCTAAGAGAAAAAAGAAGATAAAGGTTGTGGAAGGAAAGAAAACGCTCCTTGTTGATGGAGGATACACGGGAAAAATAGTTAAAGTAAACATTAAACTATTAGAAACACTCCTAAAGGAAGGATTCACGCCTGTAATAAGTGCACTCGCCATAGGTGAAGAATTCCTCCCGTTAAACGTTGACGGAGACAGGGCAGCAGCCTACATAGCTGGGTCAATAGGGGCTGACAAGCTCTTATTCTTAACAGATGTGGGAGGAATAATTCTGGACGGAAAACTCCTACAGCATATTAAGGATCATGAGGCAAGGGAGTTAATGGGTAAAGCAGGGTTTGGGATGAGGAAAAAAATATTTGCTTCACTTGAGGCATTAAGCCAGGGCGTTGAAAAGGTACTAATCTCCTCAGGATGCATAAGTAATCCAATCTCCACCGCGTTAAATGAAAAAAACTGTACGGTGATAACATGCTAGAGCTAAATCAATACGTTGAACTGGAAAAACTCTATGAAGCGAATGTCTACGCTAAAAGGCCGTTGGTAATAGTTGAGGGAAAAGGGGCTACGGTGAAAGACATAGATGGAAAAGAATACATAGACTGCATAGGTGGACACGGGGTATGCATAGTCGGGCACAGTCATCCCAAGGTTGTGGAGGCAATTGCTAATCAAGCTAGAAGAATTATTAGCTGTCCAGGAATACTACACAACGATGTAAGAGCAAAACTGCTTAAAAAACTGGTGGAAATAACTCCAAAGGAGCTTAACAAGGTTTTCCTTTCAAACAGCGGGACGGAAGCCGTGGAATGCGCAATAAAACTTGCAAGAAAACACACAGGCAAGAAAGAAATAATCGCAATGAAGAAGGGTTTCCATGGAAGAACAATGGGTTCCTTATCAGCCACTTGGAAGAAAAAATACAGGATCCCCTTTGAACCCCTTATTCCCTACTTCAAATTTTCAAACTATAACGACTTGGAAAGCCTGAGGAAAGCGATTTCTAAGGACACGGCTGCAGTAATAGTTGAACCTGTTCAGGGTGAGGGAGGGGTAAACATTCCCTCAAACGGCTTTCTTAGAGGAGTAAGGGAAACATGCGACGAAAAAAACGTTCTCCTCATAATGGATGAGGTGCAAACAGGATTTGGAAGAACAGGTGAGCTCTTCGCCTTCCAACACTGGGATGTAACACCAGACATACTTTGCCTTGCTAAGGGAATAGCTGGCGGGGTACCCATGGGCGCAACCCTGGCCAAAAAGGAGATTATGGATTCACTTAAGCAAGGTGAACATGCCTCAACCTTCGGCGGAAACCCGCTGGCGTGCGCAGCTGCCTCAGCAGCAATAGACGTGATAATCAATGAAAAACTCCCTCAAAAATCCAAAGCAGACGGTGAATACTTCCTAGCCAGGCTAAAGGATTCGTTGGAAGAAAGCAAAATTGTAAGGGAGATAAGGGGGATAGGGCTAATGCTTGCGGTTGAACTAAAAGTGAGATGCAGCAAGTACGTGTATGAAAGCCTAGAAAGAGGTGTTTTGTTTCTGACGTCAGGAACACACATTATCAGGATGCTTCCGCCCCTAATCATAACGAGACAACAAATAGATAAAGTAGTTAACGTGTTAGCAGGGGTATTGAAATAGGAAATGGATGAAGTATCATTCCTAAAGAAAATAATTGAGATATACAGCCCAACCGGGGAGGAAAAACAGCTTTCGACTTTTTTAATGGAACGCATGGAAAGACTCGGGTTCAAAACACAAATGGATAAAGCAGGAAACATCATAGGGACAATAGGTGAAGGAAAACCATCAATCCTCCTCTGCAGTCACATGGACACGGTCCCTGGAAAGATACCTGTAAAGATTATAAACGGCAAACTTTATGGAAGAGGGTCTGTCGACGCAAAATCATCACTCGCCGCAATGATAATGGCGGCGTCTAGGGTAGAGTCAAAACTAAGCAGCGTCAACGGAAAAATCTCTGTGGTGGGAACAGTTGACGAAGAAGGCAATTCAAAGGGAATAAGAACATTCTTGAGGGAAAAGAGAAATTTCAACTGCGCTCTCTTCGGCGAACCAACAAACCTAAAATACATAACAATAGGGTACAAAGGAAGGCTTGGCTTAAAAATTAGGCTTAAGGTTAAACAAACCCATTCAGCCAGTCCAACATACCTAAACGCAATATCAAAACTGATGCAACTCCACGAAAAAATAAAAAGAAAACTCTCACGTCACAGTTCGAAGTCTCTCTACAAATCCTTCTCCCTAAACATTCACCAAATAAAAGGGAACGACATAGAGTGTAAAACAAAAACTTCTATCCGCATACCCATCAAACACACCTGCAAAGAAACAATAGCCTGGATAAACAGTGAAATGCATAAATTCACTGATGCAAACCCGAATGTTAAGGTTAAAATAGAAATAGAAGAAATGACGGATCCCTTTGAGGCAAACAAAAAAACTTTACTTATAAAAACCCTTGTTCAAGTAATAAAGGAAGAACTAGGCATAAACCCAAGGCTCATAAGAAAAACAGGGACAGGTGACATGAACGTGTTCGGGAACAAGACAGGCATTCCGACGGCAACATACGGCCCAGGCGACTCAAGACTGGATCACAGCCCAACTGAACACGTAAACTTAAAACACTACCTGAAAGCAATCAATATTTATGAAAAACTGATTATAAGGCTCCTTAACACTCACTCAAAACTTTCCTAAAAAATCAATAAGCTGTGTGTACGATATTTTAATAAAGTGTAGTTATAGAACTTGACATCTTGTTTCTCCTTAAACATTTTGGTAAAAGATCCAAAGTAACTTTAACCGTGGTTTACTTGTTTTAAGGTATCAAGGGCCATGGGAACAAGTTATTTCTATCATGAAACGTTTCACAAGTAAATTATTGAAGCCTTATCCTCTTTTTTGGAATTTAGTTGCTGTGCTAGATTTGGCTGGCGTATCCAATGTTTATCTCATGCTTTCTAACTTCACATCCCAAGGCTCTTTTTAAAAAGGAAATTTAAAAGGAAAACTTGTAAACCTCTCATTTATTCAGCAAAATAAAAAAAGCACCCCTCAGTCATAGGGCTTAGAGGAAAACAGGAGGATGAAGTAATTGAGTGCTGGCAATCAAGAAAGAAGGGAAAATAAAGTGGAATTCAGGGTTATCAAAACAATTTCTTTATTTCTTAATCCTCTCAACAACTTTGAAGAGGAAAAACAAGTTATTGAGTACAGGGTTGATCCTCTAACAGGTTCTGTGAGTATTTTGAACCCCAAGGTTCTAGATAAGGCTAGAATGTTCTTCGGTGAAACAGATTATGATTTGTTAAGGGAGATTGTTGAAGAAACAAGTAAGAACTGTTTCCTCTGTCCACAGAACGTTAGGAAGGTTACTCCTAAGTATTCTTCCACGATTTTAAGGGAAGGCAGGCTTACTAAAGGCGAGGCAACGTTGTTCCCTAATCTTTACCCCCTCTCAAAGTATCATGCAGTAGTAAGCGTTTCGGAGGCACATTACCTTGAATTAAGCGAGTTTAGGGCTGAACTAATCAGTGACGCTTTAGAGGTTTCCTTTGACTTTATAAAGAAGGTTTACAAACATGATAGAGAAGCTAGATATATGACCTTGAATTGTAACTATCTCTTCCCTGCTGGGGCAAGCGTTGTTCACCCTCACTTTCAAGTTGTCGGCGGAGAAACCCCGTACACTGGGTTAAAACAAGTCCTTGATAGAAGTAAGGATTATTTCAAGGAAAAAAAGTCAAATTATTGGGATGACTTGGTTGAAACCGAAAAAGAGCTGGGTTTAAGGTATGTTGGAGCAACTGGTGAAGTTGACTGGGTTACACCTTTTTCACCCACTGGCAGTAATGAAGTTCTGGGCGTAGTTAGAGGCAAAAGCAATTTCTTGGATTTAAACCAGGAAGAAATCAAGTCTTTGAGCGAAGGAATCTCCAGGATTTTAAGGTTTTACGGTGAAATGGGTGTTTCTTCTTTTAACTTCACAATTTACTCAGGCGCTCTTGGGAAAAAAACGGACTGGTTCTCATGTTATTTAAAGATCATTTCAAGGCAAAATGTTTACAGGAACTACAGGAACGATGATTACTTTATGCAGAAGCTCCTTGGAACAGAAGTAATTGTTTATTCTCCTGAAAAGGTTGCTGAAATGCTTAAGAAAATGTTTTGAGTGTTTAGCCTATGATAGACAAATTAAGGCTGGAGATGGAGAAAGCTCTAGAGAGAGGCGCTGAATTCGTTGATGCACGTGTTGAGTCCGTTGAAACAACCTCGATATTTGTTGAGAATAAGGTTGTTAAGGAAGCTGTTTCACCTGTGGAGTTAGGTGTTGGCGTTAGGGTTTTAAAAGGCGGGGTCTGGGGTTTCTCGTATACCACGAACCCTGATAGGATTAGCACAACCGTGAACGGGGCGTTAAAACTGGCTGTCTCATCAAGCAGGAAAGTCAAGGAAAAATTCAAGATTGAAAGTGTGGAGACAAATGTTTCAAGTCAAAAGATGAAACCTGTTGAGAACCCTAAAGACGTTTCTATACAGGAAAAAATCAGTTTTTGCCTCAAACTAAACAAGGAATTGTTAGGGAGAGATGAAAGGATTAAAACAGCTACCGTGACTTATTCAGATGCTGTGGGTGAAAAAACAATTCTAAACACTTACGGGACAGAGGTTAGGCTTGAATATTGTTATATGAGGATTAACTTGGAAGCGTACGCCTTTGAAAGCGGTTTATTGCAGAGAGGTTTTGAAACCACGGGTGGGGCTGAGGGATTCGAGCTGACGAGGAGAAGGGAGTTAGAGTTCCTGGCTGGAAAAACCGTGGATAGGGCTGTCAGGCTCTTAAAAGCTTCAACCCCTAAGGCAGGCCTATTCACGGTTATTTGTGACCCTGAACTGACAGGTGTCCTTATACATGAGGCCTTCGGGCATGCATGTGAAAGCGACCTTGTATTGGCAGGTGCATCGATCTTGGAGGACAAGTTAGGGAGAAAAGTTGGTGGAGGCAATGTGAACATAGTGGATAACCCTCTTCTGAAACCGTTGTATGGGTACTATGAATACGATGATGAAGGAACGCGTGCAAGAGCGAAGTTCTTGGTTGAGAAAGGTATCCTTAAAAGCTTCATGTCAAACATGGAAACAAGCAGCAGGATGAACATTCCTTTAACAGGTTCAGCCCGTGCTGAAAGCTACGGACACATTCCTCTAGTTAGGATGAGTAACACATACCTTCAGGGGGGAGACTATGAGTTTGAAGAAATAATAGAGGAGACAAGGGAGGGAATATATGCCAGGGGGTGGCAATACGGATACGTTGACACTGCCAAAGGCCAGTTCCAATTTAAATGCGCTGAAGGAAATATTATAAGGAACGGAGAAATCAGAGAGACCCTCAGAGACTTCGCTATCTCGAGCTTAACCCTTGAGTCACTGAAGAACATTGATGCGGTAGGGAGGGACGTTAAATTTTCTCCAGGAATTTGCGGTAAGGGTCAAAACGGGAG
>JAOZGF010000066.1 GCA_027491845.1 Thermoproteota archaeon
GTTATTTCAGGGATCCTAGGAGTAGAACTTTATAGTCAGAAGTATCAGAAAAGGCAAGCTACATGCTGTGGAGGCGGGGGGCTTCTCCCATTATTTTTCCCATCCCTATCCTACGAAATAGCTGTAAGGAAACTTTTCACGGAAGACAGGTTGCCAAGCCATGTTAACGCAATTGTAACTGACTGTCCCTCCTGCATACGTAATTTGAGAAATGCGTTAAGAAATGTTGGAGGCGACCGGAGAAAAACGAGGGTCATAAACACAGGTCAATTGCTTAAGCTGTGCTTAGGCGGTGGGGCATGAAGGCAAGGGAGATCGACGAAATAACCGATGAATACATTGAAAGAATGTGGGGTTTAATGACCGACGACTTTGTCAGGATAGCCCTGGACAGGGCGATAAATTCCTATCGTGCAAACAGGGAGAGAGCCTTTAAGCTCTTCCCTGAAACTGTTGAAAAGGCGGAGAAGCTGAGGAAGGTGAAGGAATACTCTCTCCAACACATTGATGAACTCATTAAGTTAACCAGAGATAGAATAGAGGACTTGAAAGGGAATTGTTTCATTGCTGAAAAGGTTGAAGACGCCGTTGAATACGTCAAGGACGTTGCTGGTTCAGGAAGCGTCATTGTAAAGTCAAAGTCGATGACGGCTGAAGAACTCAATCTCAACGAGGAACTTGAATCAATGGGTTGTCAAGTGTATGAAACAGACCTAGGCGAATTCCTTATTCAGCTGTTAAGGGCTAAGCCGATGCACATTCTCTCTCCAGCGATCCATGTTTCAAGGGAGAAGGCGGCGGAGATACTTTCAAAAAAGTTTAAAAAACACGTTCCAGCCGAAATCCCTGCAATGGTCGCTGAAGTAAGGAATTTTCTGAGAAAGAAATATTTTGAGGCAAATGTAGGCATCAGCGGGGCTAACGCTGTTGCAGCGGAAACCGGAACCGTCTTTATAATTGAAAATGAAGGTAACGCTAGACTTGTAACAGGGCTACCTGAAAAACATGTTGTGATCACTGGAATAGAAAAAATCGTCCCCACTCTTCAGGACGGGATGCTGGCAGTAGAGGTTACAAGCAGGTACGCCAACTACAAGGCTCCATCCTACGTCAGCTTAATAAGCTGTCCAAGTAAAACAGGTGACATAGAGAAAACAATCGTTCACGGGGCCCATGGGCCAAGGGAATACCACGTTGTCCTTTTAAACAATAACAGAAAAGAAATCATTAAAAGCGACGTTTACAGGCAAGCCCTACTTTGCCTGAGATGTGGAGCCTGCCTCTATGAATGCGGCGTGTACCCTGTAACCGCAGGAAGCTTCGGTTACGTTTACATGGGCGGGCTTGGAGCCCTACTGACAAGATACTTAGTTGGCGGAATAAAGGCATCAGCCCCAATAGCTTTCACGTGCACCCTCTGCGGAAGATGTAAGGAGTTTTGCCCCATGAAGATAGATACGCCTCAAATCGTTTTAAGGTTGAGGAGAGAATTAAAAGCAAGGGGTCTTGTTCCGAGCAGGATAATTTTCAACCTTGAAAAAGAAGTTGAAGTTAAACTGGATTAAAAGAGGGAATTACGAAGAGTTCCGTGGAATTGCACTTCTTTAACCAATTGCTCCCCTGAGTCTAACTTTTCGAGAAGAAATTCTCTATTTTTTCCACGATCTCCATGAACGACTTAGCCGGCGGAGAGTCGTGATGGGTCACTATGAAGGGCAAGCCGTCGTCAGATGTCTTCGCTATCCTTGCATCTATAGGTATTTTTCCTAGAAAAGGTACTCCGAGTTCCCTAGAAATTTTTTCCCCGCCACCTGAACCAAATATGTTCGCCACGTACCCACATTTTGGACACACGAATTCACTCATGTTTTCTATGACGCCTATCACAGGTGCCTTAAGCTCTCTCACAAAGGTTATCGCCTTCTTAACAACCAATTGGGAGACCTCTGAGGGAATTGTAACTATGATGACGCCATCTATCTCCGGTATTAACTGCAGTATGCTTAGGGCTTCATCACCTGTTCCTGGGGGTAGATCGACAAGTAAAAACTCTAATTCTCCCCATACAACCTCTGAAAGAAACTGTCTGATCGCTGCTGACTTGAGGGGGCCGCGCCATATAACCGGTGTTTCATCACTGGGCAAAAGGAAATCCATCGACACAACCTTTATTCCAAGTGGTCCAAGGACCGGAAATATGCCTGGCGGGCCCGCGTTTAACCTTTGCCCCCTTACCCCCAGCATTTTCGGAATGCTTGGACCAGTTATATCTGCGTCCAGTACTCCAACGAGGTTTGGTCTTCCTTTCCATGCAAGAGCAATTGCTAAGTTCGTGGTTACAATGCTCTTTCCCACCCCTCCCTTCCCACTTAATATGGCTATCTTGTGCTTTATATTTTCTAGCCTTATTTCAGGAGGTTTTAACTGAGGCTTTTTTAGCTCAGCCTGTTTATCTTGTCTTTCAGCCATTTAACCGCCTTCCTCTTTTTCTCATCTAAAATAGGTTAGGCGAGGGAAAAATTTATATTTTGTGCATTTGCACTATTACCCTGATGGCCATGAAGGTTTGTGTAACCGCTGTATCAAATAGTTTGGATTCCCAGGTGGATCCAAGGTTCGGGAGATGTCAATATTTCATAATAGTGGACACTGAAACAATGGATTTTGAAGCAATACCAAACCTGAGCGCTGGGGCAATGAGCGGAGCAGGGATACAGGCTGCTCAAACAGTTGTTAACAAGGGAGTTAAAGCTGTGATAACAGGAAACGTCGGGCCCAATGCATACAATGTTCTTTCAACTGCTGGCGTGAAGATAATAACAGGCGTAACTGGAACCGTTAGACAAGCCATAGAAGACTTCAAGGCAGGTAGGTTGCAGGAATCAACTCAAATTGGCTTTGGAGCTGGTAGGGGCATGGGAAGAGGAATGGGTAGGGGCATGGGAAGGGGCATGGGAAGAGGAATGGGTAGAGGAAAAGGAATGGGAAGAATGTTTAACCCATATCAGGGATACCCGCAAGCTACTCCACCTATCGTTCCAGCCTTTTATCAACCGCAACCAGGTCTTTCAAGAGAGGAAGAAATATCCATGTTAAAATGTCAAATGAACGTTCTAGAAGAACAATTGAAGGCTATAAAGAAGAGATTAGATGAATTAAAGGAAAAATAGTTGTTTCGCCTTTCCTCGTTCCCCTCGGGAAACAATTTTAGACGGTAAAATTTAAAAATGTGCATATGCACAATAACTACTAGCGCGCCATGGAGAGAAGGACTTGTCCAAAAAAAGAATTGCAATCCCTACAGGAGAGAAAGGCGGCCTTGAAGACAATGTCTCAGAGGTTTTTGGGAGAGCTAAAACATTCACACTAATAGAAGTTGAAGACGGTGTAGTAAAGAAGGTTGAAGTAATGAAGAACCCTGCTGAAAAATACAGGTATGGTAAGGGACCCATAGTTGTCAAGTCATTGGTTGAAAAAGGCGTTGACGCATTGATCGCTGTTGAAATAGGGCCAAGCGCCTCAGAGCTACTTAAAGACTTCAAAATAACAGTCCATAAGGTTAATCAGGGCGTTAAGGCGGTTGACGCGCTTAACCGTTTAAAATGAATTATCCAGAACTATTTAAAATAATTAATAATAGTTAAAATGGGCGGTTGACCTTAGCCCCTTTATCCTGCCATTTAAAAAGCTAAGTTGTAGTTAAACCACCTTAAAATAAGTTTTTCCTTTGAATTCCAACCTAGAAATTTTTTTGACGAACAATAATTCTTCAATAATGGGTTTCAATGTATTTTCCTTAACCCCGAAAACCTTGCTTAGGTCATTTAAAGTGCAAGGCCTACGTGTCAGAATACCTATTATGTCCTCTTCACTCAATTGTCTTTTAAAGGCCTTGTATTGCCCTGCAAGGAACACTGATTTTATGGATGCCTCCCCCCTAAGTTTTGAGGAGAACTTCTGAACGATTAGATTCAAGGTTTCAGGTTTTACTTGTAAAACCCGTTTTTTGAACGGAGGCCTGCTAGGCGTGTTTATCTGGACTTCCTGCGGGTTTATAAGCTTTATTGCCTTTATCAAGCCGTGGATCGCCTGGTTTGAAGTGTTTAGTTTTTCCGTTTTTGTTCTTACAAACATCGTCT
>JAOZGF010000086.1 GCA_027491845.1 Thermoproteota archaeon
TGCTTCATGTATATGGCCGTGTAAGCCGATGAGGGGCCTGTATTCCTCCAGGAATTTCCTAACAGATTTACTTCCCACGTTTTCTGTTTGCAGTTCACCCAGCACATAAACAGGTTTTAAATCCTTGTCAAGTTTAGGTGCAACATCTATCTTTGTAGCGTAAGGGGGACAGTGAAAATTACATATCACTTTTCTCCAGTCACCTGACACCTTGCCTGCAAGACCTTCAAGCTTCCTCCATAATTCTTTCTCCGAACACTCCCTTGGAGTATCCCACGGAGTAGGGTTCGTGTACTCAAAGCTCAAAAGTTCATATTTAAAGGGAAGCTCTATTACTTCATCTAAAGGATAGATAGCCCTTTCGTTTTCCTTAATAACCTCGTCGATTTCAAATATGTCGTCGTTTCCAGGCATAACTATGACTTTTTTCTCTCTAGGCAGTTTTTCAAGAAGACTTAAGGACTTTTTCAGTGCCTGGACGCTAGCTTCAACAAAAACTTTCTCAACCAGCTTCTGATTGTTTTTAAGTTCCTCTATTTTTTCCTTATCAGCTATGAATGAGTAAACAGCTAAGTTGCTTAGTTCATCCATGATCTTGTCCAGTTCCTCCTGAGTTGAAGCCCTGTAACTTCTACCTGAGTACTTGCAAGTATAGGTGCCGTCCTCGTTCTTTAGGATAGGCACCATTTTTTTACCTGTAAGGTCTCCTGAGACTATGGACACGTCAATATCAAACCTTTGTTGGGCGGAAAACCATTTCCTCCAGAGGAGATTGTTTCCATGGATGTCGCATATGAACATTAACCTGAAAGTTGAAGCCATTATGGTTCCTTCCCTTAAACGCTCACGTTACTCGCTTAACTTTTCCGCAACCATAGAAAAAGAAAAAAAGGGTTGGATTTAAAGTTATGCGGGAGGTATTTCCCTGAATATCTTTTCTATGTCAACGCCTTTCGCCTTGTTATAGGCTGTATAGGCTCCATATAGTAATGTGGCGAAGATTATCCATCCCATGAACCAACCAAGTGAGAAAATGTCTCCTGCGATTTGCGTGATAGCTATTATTATTAGTATTGTCATTAGCGCTGAAGATATTGCTCCCACAATGGTCATTAACGGAACCTTGCCTATCTTGTAGGTGAAGCCTTTTTCAAAGGCTTCAGGCTTCTCGTATGGCATGAGCATGGCGGCCCAAGATGAAAGCAACCATCTCACCATGATCATCGTGACAACACTTAACGCATAGAACCACGGGCTGTAAGCTGTAAAGAACACGCATATTATGGATGAAATAACAGTCAACAATATGGACCAATGAGGCGTATGCCACTTCACGTTTACTTCAGCCAATTTACTTGGGAAAAATCTGTCGAAAGCCAGTGCAAAGGAGATCCTTGAAGGAACCATCATGTAAACAGGTAAACCGTTAAGAACCCATATGGCCACCGTTATGGTTATTATTATGGCTGCCCATGGAGCAACTCCTCCTATAAGTGATGCAAGCATAACTGCAAGTGTAGGAGTTTGCTGTGGGTTTATTTTAACAGCATCTAAACCGTTTCCGCCGTACATAACGTAATTGTAATATGAATTGAATTCCCCGTAGGTCCATAGGGTTGGAACAGCTATGAGCATGTAGTATATAAAGATGAAAGCCATTGCACCTACTACGCCTAACAGGAATGACCTCTTCGGCTTAGATATTTCCCCTGCAGCATAATTAGCAAACTCGGTTCCCCAGAAAGCGTATGCAGCAGCCACACATGCGCTCAATGTAGCCATAGGTGACCAAGGGCCAGGCCAGCCCCATGTTGCAGCGCTTCCAGTGTGCTCAGCAATGTAATCAGCCCATCCAGCTGTTTTTGCAACTGAAACTATCTCATTATATGCTCCGGCTCCATATGTGGCGTCCCAGAGGCTTGGAATCGCTCCAGGGCCAACGAGTAAAGACCATATAGCTACTCCAGCGGTTACAGCTCCACCTATCACGGCTATGCCGACAAGTACTCCAAGGGTTCCCTTGAAAACCTTCATGCCGAATAAGTTAACTAGGCCAAATATTATTACTATTATTATGGCTAAGGCAATGCTGAAGCCTACGTCGGCGGACATCCATTCTCCAAGGCTAACCCATGCCTTATTATGGGTTGCTAACCCGGCCTGGATAAGGAAGCTGCCCCAGTACCATCCCTGGAAATAGGCGAGTGCACCTACAATCCACACATGACAACCCCATGACAATATTGCTTCAATGTAACCAAGCAGTGGATGAATTGTTCTTGAAACAGCGACGTAGTCAGATGAAGTCCTAGGCATCGCTGCTGTCAGGAATACTATTGAAAAAGAGGCGAACGCCAATATGATGAAGCCTATTAGAAGCGACAAAGGATAAAAAGCGCCAGGGTTTTCATAGGACTGCCAACAAGTTAAGTTATAGATTCCGTCGGCGATAACGTACGCCATTCCAATGGACATCACAGACCAAGGCCCTAGTTCCTTGATGAGGCCTGATGCTTTCCTCACAAACACAACTTCTTCGGCCATAAAGACTTCCTCGTCCCCAAAAACCTTCTGCATTCAACTATTTTGCTTTCGTTAAAAAATATCATTATTTAAAAATCTAATTGTTTTACTGCTCCTTATAAGCTATTAATATGGGTTTAAGTCAAAATTCATGCCAGTTTCGGCGGGTAATTGGACATGAAGGATCTTGCCTCAATTAAGGATGTTGCCGTAAGAAACAACATATACTTACTCAGGTATTTGTACATAGACTTAGACAACGTTATTAGGGGGAGGGTTTCATCTATTAATCCTGAAAAAATAGATGAAGAATTGGAGGCAGGGCTCACCCTCGCATCAATAAT
>JAOZGF010000272.1 GCA_027491845.1 Thermoproteota archaeon
GACAGCCCTACCTGTACTAGGCTACGACTTCATAACCTCAGCGAGCTTTCTCTTCTTCGCTGTACCTAAACTCTTGTTTGCTGGATTCGACTTTTGCTCCTACCTATTGTTTCCTAACCCTGTTTACATTGTTGCCTGCGGCTTCGCTCAAATAATGTGGCACATAGGTTTCTTAATGGCCTTGGTTCTCATAATGAGCAGATGCATGTTTGCGTGGTCATTTGACAGAGTTTTACCTGAAAAAATCTCATATGTTAGTGAGAAGTGGAGAAGCCCTGTTGTTTCAATAGCCATAACATGGATAATAGCCGAGATAGGGTTAATTCTTTCAGCTCTGACATGGATGGGGTTCGTATCAGTTCAATTTGGTTGGTTGCTTGTCTTTTCAACCATGACGTGTATCGCAGCCGCTGCAGCCATAGCTTTTCCTTTCCTGAAAAGGGACATTTACGAAGCATCTCCATCCTTTGTGAAACATAAGTTAATCACGGTGTTCGGCATAATAGTGCTCGTTTGGTTTATTTATATGTCATACAGTATCTTAACGGTTCCAGGACTGGAACCATGGTCTCCAGCAGGCATAGCTAGCATAATAATTGTTTTCATTTTAGGCGGTATAGTTTACTATGTTTCACGTTGGTACAGGTTAAAGAAAGAGGGAATAGACATTACTTTAGCATACAAAGAAATTCCACCAGCCTAAAAAGCTTCTTCAACATCCCTATACCATTTCTTTTTATTTCCTATTTTCGCTCTAAGTTTCCAGCTAATTGATTTCTCGTGTTTTTCCACCCTATCAGTTAATGCATCTATTTTACTTGTTACATCTTTCTTTCCTTCTTCTCCAAGGACACCGTATCTTGGGATAAACTTTTCTTTGATCCATTTCAAGTTGGTTGTGACAGTGTAGTAGAACCCCCAGTCCCTTGAAAGAAGCTTTGCAATGTACCCTGCATTAATACATTCCTTTTCACTATCACCCACCTTGTGTTCTCTCAAGAGAACAACGGTGTCCTTAATGTCTTTCTCGTTCAATTGTATTATTTGCATTTTCTCAAGCAAGAGATCGGCGAGTGGAATGGTTGGGTAATCTACCTCAAGCCTGTCTGCAAAATTTATAGTGTGGCACATTTCCAGTTTGTCAAAGAATACATCTACCTTAAGTTTTCCGGAGTTGTGTTCAAAAATGTATCTGCCGTGAACAGTTGCTATTGCCTTGTTTAACTTGTAACCTGACTTCTCCAAAAACTTTGTTATCTTTCTTCTTTCCTTACTATATGACATGAAGTCTATGTCGGTTATTTCCCTTTTCAATTGTGATAGAAGATGAGAGAAGTTAGGGCAATGTATTCTTACTGCGATAGCCCCCATGATTCTAAGTTTTATTCCTTTTTTCTCAGCTTCATCCACCAACCTAATTGCTTCCCCTATGAAATCCATTTTATTCATTATATTCGCCTCCTTAACAATATTCCATTATTTTACTTGTTCCATTAAGTTTTTTCAGGTTTTTACGTTACCTGTTTGTCCATATACCAACTGCATTTCCTTATTTAAGATTTCCTTGGCGTTTTTTATTTCATATCTAACTAACCCTAATTTAGAGCTCTTATTAGTTATCACTATTAACGCGAACGCTTCGTTTATTTTTGAAACTAAAATCCTTTTATTCCTTGTTTCTATCATAATTCCTTCCAAGTCGCCTGAACCGGTTTTCTCAATCATTTCATTTGCCGCACCTAGAACAGCCGCCATTGCCGCTGACATAATCTCATGCTGAATAACATAGATGCTTTCAAAGGTTATTCCATCCATTTTAGTTATTAATGCACCATCTACCCCGGGGATTGTGCAAAGGTTACGTAAAACCTTTTTTATTTTATTCATTTCTTATCTCCGCCAATAAACTCTCAAAAACTTTTTTAACATTATACCCTTTGAGCGCGGACATTTCAAAAATCTTTATTTCCGAGTTAAGGTCTAGTTTTTTTCTTACATGTGAAGCTGGGAGCTTATTTAAATCGCACTTGTTTACTGCTACAACCAACGGAACATTGAGAGACCTAATGAGTTCGTATATTTCCCTGTCAGTTTCAGTTACACCTACTGTTGAATCTATTAGCAGTATCGCTCCCTTCAACCCTTTTGCAAGAACCCTCCACATGAATTTAAACCTTGTATGTCCCGGGGTCCCGAAGATAAAAGTTTTATTTTTACTCTCCTCTATAACGGCTAAATCCAAGCTTGTGGTTATCTCTCCAAACTCGCCTTTGAGGGCTAGTTTTCCCTTTACAAGTTTTTCTATGAAAGTTGTTTTTCCTGAGTTTAAAGCCCCGAAGACAACTATTTTTATCTTTGGTTTCTTCATGAATTTTCCTGTTCACCTTAGTTCGTTCTCCAACAACTCTTTCGCCTTCTCCATTCCAATTAAAACTAGCCCTATGTTTGCATCTTTTTTTACTAGTGCTCCCAAAAAAGCCCTTTTTGTTTTTGAAAGCACTAGTTTACCGTTTGATCCTTCAACTATTACTTGTGTAAATTCCCCGCTTTTAAGTTCGTCGCACACTCTTTCAGAGGATCTGGCGATGCTGGCCACCATGGACCCGATCTTCTTTTCTTCAACTCCTTTTGGCAAAAGGGATGAAACCACTAATCCGTCTGACCTTACAACTATTGATCCCTCAATCTCTTCAGCAGCGTTATCTTTTAACTCCTTTAATATGTTTAAAATGCGCTCACTAAGCGACAACCCTCTACACCTCCTTTTCCAACAGGTATTTGAGGAAACGTTTTAAGGAGAATTTTAAAAAATTTTCACACAATCCCGAGTATGGTTACCCATTTAAATTTTTATAGGGCTTTTCATATATAACATGTTTAGTTTTATTATTTTAAGTTATTTTTAACCTAGCTTGGATTTAGAGCATCTATAGGTAGGAAGAAAGTTTTTGAAGTGGTTTTGTTGAGCATTAAGGTTGATGAAGAAGTTAAGGGGAGAATTGAGATATCCCTTGGCAGGGTGATTAAAAACCTTGGAAAGGTAGATGGAATAATTCTTTCATATGGTGGACGAACCATTTCTTCCTTGTCTGAACTGCCTCTTCCAGACGACAGGTTAAGTTACTTAAGCAACATAATTATGAAGTCGGGTAGAAGGGTTTCTAGGGAGATAGGCATAGGTGAGCTAGAGAAAGTAATAATTTTCGGCGAGAAAAGCAATATAGTGGCTGCCCCGGTGACTGCAAAAGGGAAACTTGCGTCTTTAACCGTTATTTCAAAGCCCGAGCTTGAAGCAGGACTGCTGTTGCTTGAAATGAGGAGAACTATAGATGAAATCAAGGTGAACATGGGGGAGTTAGAGTTACCTGATATAGGGGAGGTTGAGTCCGTGGAAGAAGCGGTGATGGAGAAAGCTCTTGAAGAAAAGGAGACATATGGCGCACCAGCTCCACAGGACCCAAGATGGATTGAATGGAACAGTATAAAGAACAAAATACCTTACTTCAGGAACGAAAGGGAAAAGGAAGCTGTTTTAAAGGGTGTGGAAGGGGACACCCTAAAGGTTCTGGAAAAAGTTGACGGGGTAAAAACCTGTAACGAAATAATGAGGGAAACAGATTTACCTTGGGATACTGTCAATGACGTTATAGTAATGTATGAAAGGACAAAGTATTTAGCTTTAAAATAGCCTTCCTTCACTTCTGTTTAGAGGTTAAAGTGGCTTAGAAGATACAAAGCCCAAGCTTCCTTTCTAAACAAATACTTCCCCTTATATTTTATTTCGCTCGGCAACCTTTTTTCTTTGATTGCTTCTATCATGGTTCGCCCTACGTTAATGTTTATGACGTGTCTAAGGGCAACGTAGGAGGTTGTAATCCGTGGATTTATTTCTATGAAATAGGTTTCGTCAGGGGAAAACACTATATCGACCCCTATGAATCCAAGTAATCCTTCGAACCCTCTTGCAATTTTCTCCGCAATTCTTATCGCTTCTCTCTTCGCAGGATGTTCGAAAGGTGTAAGGCTTCCTAGGTAACTTGAGTCGTGTGGCGGAGGCTTTAAGTCAATAAATTGCTTGTTTAAAGACAACGCAATGATTTTCTTGCCTGAAGACAGCAAACAGAGACTTGCATGTGTGCCCTCTATTTTTTCTTGGACAAGAACCTTATTTTTCTCCTTTAAGTTCTTTTTAAGGGCGAATTTAAGTTCTACCTCGTTTCTGACAATGTTCACTCCTTCGCAACCTGCCCCTCTGTGAGGCTTAACCAACATGGGGAACTTTATTTCCCTTTTAATTTGCGTTATGGTTGATTGTAAGTTAAGGCATTTCTTTTGTTTAACGGCTATGGTTAAGGGAGTTGGCACCTTCATTTGAACTGCTTTGAAATACGTCTTTTCTTTGTCAGAGACTTCATAAATTGTTTTTGCAGAGCAATTGAAGTGATTTCTTCCTTTCCTTTCAATTTTTCTGACAAGTTTTGCAAGCACCCCGTTTGTTTCTGGAGCAATGATTAATGTTCCGTCAGCTTCTTCCACTGCTTCCCAGAACTTTTTTTCCTTGAGTCGCTCATGGTTCATAAGAATCGTTTTCCAGGTTTTCAGGTGGTTTAAAGTGTTTTCTAGTCTTTTGTCAAGGGTTATTATTGTTTCGTAACCTGCCTCGTGCAGGTCTAGCAAGAGGCTTTTAAGCATTGCAAATCCTTCAGGTAAAAGTTGTAGCGGCAGTTTCTCTCCTACGTACCCTCCCCCGGAAACGTGTTCGTAAAGGAATAGTTTCAACTTTTCTTTCCTCTTCCTTCTTTTTCTTTTTTTCACTCGTACCTTAATGCCTCAACTGGTTGGAGTTTGGCTGCTTTATATGCTGGAAAAAGCGCAAAGGCTACTGAAACACTTACTCCGAAGGCTAGTCCAAGCAGTATAAGCCAAACCGAAATATACGGTTCAACCGCTTCGCCACCGAAAAGCATAGCTGAAACAACTGATCCGAACAGGTGTGATGAAGCTATTCCGACAATTACGCCTATTACGCTACCTATTATTCCTATTAGAACGGCTTCAGAGATGAATATTAGCATTATGTCCCTTTTTTTTGCCCCAATAGCCTTCATGACACCTATTTCCCTTGTCCTTTCCATGACAGATATTAACATGGTGTTCATTATTCCTATGCCAGCGACAAATAGTGATATTGCCGATATCCCGCCTAAAACAGTGTTAAGTGTTCTTAGGAAGGTGTTAACCATTTCCTGTATGAACTTGATGGAGAAAGCTGTGACTTTGTTGTCGAATGCTTCCTCTATGGCTAGAGACACCTTGTCAACTTCGCCTGGGTCTTCAACCAAGACATATATTGAACTTATTTCCTTTTTTGTCTTTAGCGTTTTCCTTGCTTCATTGAATGGTATGAAGACTTGATTGTCGATTGTTCCGAGTATGGAAAAAATCCCTGACTTGTTGAGTACCCCTGAAACCCTGAAGAGCCCTGTTTCCCCGTTTTCAAACAGTATCTTGAATCTGTCCCCGCTTTTCACGAAGTCCTTTTTTTCGCCGTGGGCTATGTAGTAGCCCACTAACGCGACTCTTGAAGATCTTCTAGGCAGTGTTCCTGACTCCAGTTCTAGTGAAGGATAAAACTCTGTTAAATGGTTGAAGTTAATGCCGATGATTGCTGCACCAACTTGTTCCCTTCCCTTTTCTAAGACGGCTGTTGAAATGAGTACAGGCGTAACCAGTTTAACTCCCTTTATCCTTTTTATTTTTGACAAGTCATTTAGCGTTAGCTTTATTGGGCTGACTCTTCTAGTCATCATTCTTCCTTCCCGCATTTCCCTTGTCGATTCATATGGTAGTACGGTTATGACGTTAACCCCTGCAGACTCAAAGGTTGAAATGGCGGAGACCCTTAGCCCTTCACCTACGCCTATTAAGGCAACTATCGCCGTTATCCCGATGATTATGCCTAGACTTGTAAGTGTTGTTCTAACTTTTCTTTCCTTTAGGCTTTCAAGCCCTAGAAGAAATGCTTCTAAGGCGTCCATGCAATGTTCACGGCTCCAATCCAATTATTTTCCTTAAAAACCTCAATAATTGGCTCAGCACACCCTCGCTTTCACTTTCAACTTCTAACTCCATTTTTTTCTTAATCACTTGGAAGCTGAAGTCCTGTGTTGCAAGGTGTCTCTTGTTACAACTATCTAAATAGCTTATTTTGAAGGATAAATTGTGTTTTCCTGTTGAAACACCGTCTTTCACCTTGAAAGTTATTTCTATTGGTGCTGGATCGTCAGGCGCTACGGATCCAACATATAAATAGGGTTTTCCCTCTATCGCAGGGGACTCCATTGTTATTTCCAAGAATTCGGCGCTGTCTCTACCTATAACTAACACGTCAGCTTGAAACGTTACTGTTGATCCTGGAAATATTTCTTTTTCAACGATGGCTTGGTTTATGAGTTTCACGTTGATAAAGCTTTCCACTTTAAATGAAAAGCTGCTTGATTCTTCATATCTTTCTCCTTCTTCATCTTCGTACTTGATCTTTATCTCGCACTGATGCGACCCTGGTTTGGCGTTTCCTTCAGCGTAGGCCTTGAGAGAGAAAGCCTTTGTTTTGTGTTTTGGCAGGGAGCCAATGAATTTCTTGTTTAGGTCCAAGAAGGAGATTTCTTTTGATGAAAATCGAAGGGTTACCTCAACGTTCTTAGCTGTCTTGTCTCCTTCATTGGTTAACTCTATTTCCACGTGAAATGTTTCGCCTGGCTGAATTGTTGAGCCAACTTTGAAGCTTTTAACAAGAACCTTTGGTTTCTTCCTTATTAGGCTTTCAATTAGGAAGCCTAAATACGTTTCTTTTGTCCTGGTTACACCATACATGTCCCTGTACCTTACTTGGACAATAATTTTCACTGTTTTTCCCCCTGTGTTCTCCTGTACGGCGATTTTGAATGGAATTGAAAAGCAATCGTTTTTTTCTAGTTTGCTTAACTTATAGCTTGAAAGGTCGGTTAGTATTTCTCCCAGTGATTGAGGTGAGATTTGAGCTGAAACCTGTAGGCTGTAAACAGGACTATCACCTAGGTTGTAGAGGCGCAGGTAAACGTTGTTTATTTTTCCTTCATAAAGCTTCCTCTCGCTTGTCTCCACCCTGACGAAGGATTTTCCTCTAACTCTCACAAGTATTTTTGTTTCAAGGGAATCCTCTATCCAGACAGGTGGCCTGCCTGGCCTGTCTTCAACTTCTAACTCGTACTCTAAAGTTAAATTTAATTCATAGACCCCTTCAGCCGGGCTACCTATGTTTAGACAGTACTCAATGGTTGTTAATTCCCCTGGGTTAAGCAGTTTCCCGTAGCTGATTAACTCTTCATTTGTTTTGCCAGTTACGTCATAGAAAGGCTCGATGATCCATAGCTTGGATGTAAGCCCCCTTATTCTGTGACTATAAAGACTCTGGATTTCAATTATTAGTCTAGCCTCATTTTCTCCTGCTGAGATTTCAGCCGGATCACTTACGCTCCCCCATATAACCCTTTTAACAGCCAAATACTTTACTTTCCCACTTGTCTGAAGTCCAAGCGAAAAAACCGTTGACGTTAGAAGTAGAGTTAAAAGTATGGGTTTCCTATTCATAATAGCACCCTGAACCCATGTTTCAAACCTTAACAAAAAATAGTTTTTCCACCAATTAAATGTGAATGCTTTCCCTTTTTTCAATTCTTTTAGGGATACAGGTAAAGTCGGCCGGGTGGTTGCGTGGTGAATGTTAAAATCGTTGGTGGAGGAATAGCAGGTTTAACCTGTGCAATTGAACTTTCCAAGAGAGGTGTAGAGTGCATTGTTTTTGACGAGGGAAAAGGAAGGGTCAAGCAAGCTCAGGGGGTTTCTCCTTTTTTTGGCATGCTTCCAACACCTTATAAGTTCATTAAGCCTGCCTCGTTAATTAATAGGGTGGTTTTTCAAAGTGCTAATCACGTTGTTGAGGTTAATGGGGTTAGAGGCCTGGTTTTCCTTAGGGGAACCAAGAACTCCATTGAAAACCAGCTGTACAGTGAGGCCTTAAGAAGGGGCATTACCGTTGTGAGGGAGAGGATTAGAAAAATCCCTGATGCAAATTACGTTGTAGCGGCAGACGGCTTTAACTCGGTCATCAGGAGAAGACTTCTTGGAAAACGTGTTAAATTGGCTATGGCTGTCGTGGGAGACTGTGAAGGTAGTTTTGAGGAAGGCAAGGTTAACGTTTTCTTTAACAACAGGTACTCGCCTCAAGCTTACTCCTATGTCCTTCCCTACTCGAAAGACAGGGCGACAGCGGCCATAATATATCCTTTTCCCCCTAAGCCTTTGGTCTTCAAGTACTGGGAGAAATTCAAACAAGAAAAACTCTGCGATTGCAGGGTT